>JANPIY010000408.1:0-3262 GCA_031425255.1 Planctomycetota bacterium | reverse complement strand
ACGGGATCATCTGCCACTTCAACAGTTCCTGGAACGTGCGCGTGCGCCGCGATGACCTGCTGACCATCCAGGTCGATGGGACCCACGGCTCGGCCGTCGCCGGATTGCGCAAGTGCTGGGCTCAAGGCGCCTCGGCGACTCCCAAACCGACCTGGAACCCGGACATCGACAGCCCGATCAACCATTTCAACCATTGGCTCGAGGTGCCTGACAGCACCACCTACGACAACGCCTTCAAGGTGCAGTGGGAACTCTTCATCAAGCACGTCGCACTCGACACCCCCTTCCGCTGGTCGCTGCGCGATGGCGCCAAGGGTGTGCAGCTCGCTGAGCTCGGTCTCAAATCCTGGGCTGAGCGCAAATGGGTCGACGTGCCGGCGCTTTAGCCGTTCGCTGCGCTCACTCGTCCGATGTCCGATGTCCGATGTCCGATGTCATGATCCATCGACATCGGACATCGGACATCCCTAGGAACACCATGCCTCCGACCTTGGACAAATGCGCCATCCACACCATGACCATGAAGCCATGGACGCTGGAGCAGACCATCGCTGGTCTGCAACGCGTGGGTGTGCCTGGCATCACGGTGTGGCGCCAGCATCTGCACTCATGCGGCGTCGAGCGGGCGGCACGGCTGCTGCGGGCATCGGGGTTGACGGTGGCCGCACTCTGCCGCGGCGGTTTTTTCCCGGCCAAAGAGCAAGCGGCGCGCGATGCGGCACTCGCCGACAACCGGCGTGCCATCGATGAGGCCGCCGCCATCGGTGCACCGATGGTGGTGCTGGTCTGCGGTGCGGTTCCAGGGATGCCGTTGGCGGAGGCGCGCGCGCAGATCCGTGATGCCATCGCCGCCCTCGAACCCCATGCCCGCGCCAATCGCGTGCGGCTGGTGATCGAGCCTCTGCATCCGATGTACGCCGGCGACCGTTCGGCGGTGAACACCCTGGCGCAGGCCCGCGCGATCTGCGAAGCCATCGCCAGTCCGTGGGTCGGCATCGCCGCCGACGTCTATCACATCTGGTGGGATCCGGAGGTGGAGACCGAGCTGGCGCGCGCCGGGGCCGGCGGCTGGCTGGCCGGCTTCCACGTCTGCGATTGGCGGATCGATACTCGTGACCTGCTCAACGACCGCGGGCTGATGGGCGAGGGTTGCATCGACATCCCCCTGCTACGCACCGCGGCCGAGCAGGCGGGTTTCAGCGGCTTCCATGAGGTGGAGATCTTCTCCAACGAGCGCTGGGCCGGCGATCAGGACGCTTGGCTGGATGCGATCGTCGCCGCGTACCAAGCTCACGTCTGATAAGGCTCACTCACGGTGCGACCAGCACCAGACGGGCACCGCTGAGCGCATGACGGTAGGCCTGGTCCACCGAAGTGATGTGGTTGGCCGAACGCGACTGCAGGAGATTGTCCTGCCAGGCGCCGCCGCGCAGTTCGGGCAGCGTCGCGGTCGTCACCCATTCGCGGACGTTGCCGTGCATGTCCCACAGGTTGAGGCCGTTCGAGATCCGACCGAGACCCACCGGCGCCGGCCCGGTAGCACCGGTGGTGTCATCGGCACAGACCGCGTACTGGCCCGCCACCGCCGGATCGATGCTGTCGCCCCATGAGAACAGCGTCGTCGTCCCACCCCGGCAGGCGTATTCCCATTCGGTGCTGGAGGGCAGGCGGAGCTGGGCGGTCTTGCCCGTGTTCCACGTTCCCAACCGGGTGAGCAGATCGTCGTGGACCACGCCGAAGGCGGGTCGGCTCGCCGAGGTCAGCGAGGCACCGGTCACTGCCGCTGGGCCGACCTGTTTCCAGGGCACCGACACCGGCTCATCGGTGAGTGCGATCCACTGGCCCTGGGTGACTTCGAACACCGCGATCCAGAATTCACCGACCGCGGTCGCCGTCGTCGAGGGGATCTCATCCGCCTGGGCGGCGAGCGAACCGGCCGCCTGACCCATGGTGAAGGAACCCGCAGGCACCCGTCGGAAGACCATCTGGGTCGAGGTCGCGGAGGCCGCGGCCAGGTCGGGCAGGGTTGACGCATCGGTCACCGCACCGCTGGCGAGGTTCAGCACGCGGTAGGGCGCCGGCACAGGCGTAGTGCCACCACCATCATCGCCGCCGCCGCCACCACCGCCGCAGGCCGCGAGCGCGACCGCTGCCACCAGGAGTCCGATCCAGAACGTGATGCGCATGGCAGCCTCCTTCAGTTCGTTGCGCCGCCGGCGACGACCCGCAACACCACCATCTGGGTATCGAGCGCACCGGTCAGCGAATCCTTCACCACGATCCCGAATGACAGGTGCCGATCGCTGCCGGTCGCGGTCCAGGTGAGAGTCCGGGTGATGTCATTGAAATTGAGGCCAGCTGGTCCGCCGACGAAATCGAACTCGAGCGTCGGGGCGACCACGTAGCGCCGGGTATCGATGGCCAGCTGATAGGTGAAGCCACCGGCAACCCCCACCGCGATCAGCTCGTCCGGCGGCTCTGACACGATCAGCGGGCGCGTCGCATTGGGATCGCCCGCGACCGTGACGAACACCTGCGCCGCGCTGGAGGTCTGGCCATTGGCGGTGACCTGGAAGGTGAACAGATCCAGCCCGCGGAAACCTGCGGCGGGTTGGTAGGTGAAAGCACCGGTGGGACCCACCGTCACCGTGCCGTTCTCCGGATCAGCGACCTTCGCAAAGGTCAGGGCATCACCGTCGACGTCGTAACCGGTCAGCACGTCGCTGAGCGAGAGCCCGGCCTGGGTGCGCTTACGGGCACCTTGGGCGACCGGCGGATCGTTCACGGCCGTCACCGTCACCAAAAAAGTGGCCGTTACTGAACTGAAGCCGTCATTCACCGTCAAGGTAATGGTCACGGGACCGCCACTGGCATCAGGAACCGGTCGAATCGTAATCGTACGGCTGAGTCCGGACCCGGCCAATGACAGACCTGCCGCTGGTATGACAGCGGTATTGCTTGAGTCAGCAGTGAGAGTCAACGGGTCGCCATCCGCATCCGCCAGCGTGATGGTCAAGGCGGCACTGGTGCCATCTTCCGTGAGAGATTGATTGACAGGAAGCGCGGTGAATTGCGGTAGCGCTCCAACCTGGATGTTGCGCGTCACAGCAATCGCTGCCGGGGCGTCGAACGATGGCGTAACCACCGTAATGGGCAAAGCACCGTGGGCCGTCAACATGGTTGAGGGAACCGTGACGAGGAGTTGCGTCGTGCTGTTAATCGTAGTCGCCAAGGGTGTCGTGCCCGAGGTCACGCAGGCGAC
>JANPIY010000407.1:0-6168 GCA_031425255.1 Planctomycetota bacterium | reverse complement strand
TTGAGCAACCAGCCGGGATCGAGGCCTTCGCTGCCATAGACCGCCGTCACCACCGCCGCGATGATGTTGGTCAAGATCGTGACCAGCCCGGTCACCCGCACCAACTTCAGCCAATCGAGGAGCATGGAGCGCTGATGTATGTGATATCGGAAGCTTCGGAAGTGGGATCGTCAGATGGCCGAATGGCCATGTCCGAGGTCCGATGTCCGATGTCCGACGTCTCGTGATACGGCGCCGCAGGTCATCGATTGGGACCTGAAGACATCGTGGCTGTCGACATCGGACATCGGACATCGGACATCGGACGGTGGCAATCCTCCGTAAGTGACACGTCTCATGCTGCCCATGGTCACCCTTGGCCAATGCCGCACCCTGCCCTAGAACCGACGCCCGAATGACCTCCCGTTTCGATCGTCCCGCGTCCAACCTGATCGACCTGCCCAGCCTGGTGCAGAATATCACCTCTCAACGCCGCGATGGCGTGATGACGGTGCGGATGGGGAAGGAGGAACGCTTCCTGCGCTTCTCAGCCGGCAACCTGGTCGCGCTCAGCGGCGTGCCGGCCTCGACCTTCGCCAAGGCGCTGGTGTGGGCGGAGGTCATGTCGCCGGATCAGCTGAGCGCCTGCCTCGCCACCTTGGGCAAGAACTTCCGCCCGGAGCACCTCGCCCAGACCGTGTTGTCGCGCAACCTCGCGCAGAAGGATGGCCTGCTCGACGCCCTCGACTGCTATGTGGAGGAAGCCTTCAGCGAGGTCATCGGCTGGAGCAACACCGTCAAGGTGAGCTTCACCTCGGAGGCGCCCAGCGATCCGTGGGGTGAGCTGCAGATGAGCCTGGGACTGTCGATCAACACCGGCTCGCTGCTGCTCGAGTCGTTGCGTCGCCAGGATGAGCTCAAGGCCATCGCCCAGTTCGTACCCGACCCATGGGACGTGCTGGTGCTCGACGGCACGCGGGAGGTCCCAGGGGATCTGCCGACCGACGCCGTGCGCATCCTCCATGGCTGGCGCGAGGGCATGATCGCGGTCAGCCTGTTCGAACGTTCTTTGCTGGCGCCGTTTCGCGCCACCACCGCCCTCGCCCATCTGCGCCGCATCGGCCTGGTGCGTCCTGCCACCAGCACTGAGCTGGTGGTGCACGCCGATAGCGCCCACGCCCACGGTCGCCATCGCGAAGCCTATGGTCTCTATCGTCGGGCCTTGAGCCTGGGCGTGGACAGCGCCCGCATCCATCTGCACCTGGGCGAGCTCGCGGAGCGCTTCGGTGAGAACGAGGCCGCGGGCGAGAGCTACCTCAGCGCCGGCGTCCAGCTGACCGATACCAGCAGCGCGGTGATCGCCCTGCGCAACGCCCTGCGCCTGGGTTCCAATCGTGAGGCCCCGCTCACCCACCTGTTGGCGATCTACACCCAGCTCGATGAGAAGGAGGATGCGGTCAACATCCTGATGGAGCTCGCGGCGCTGTTCGAGGAACGCGGCGATCTCGATCAGGCGGCCAAGGCGGTGCGCCAGGCGCAGGAACTCGGCGCCGATCCGGTCGCCTCATCGATGATCCTCGCCCGGCTCGCAGCGGCCGAGGGCGATCCCGAGCAGGCCGCCCTGCAGCTCGAACTGGCGGCGCACGCCGCGCAGTACGCCGGGCGCAACGAGGACGCGGTGGGCGCCTGGCGGCAACTGCTCGGCATCGTGCCGCAGCGCTGCGAATACGCGCGTGAATGCGCGGAACTGCTCGCCGGCCTCGGCCGCGAGCAGGAAGGCATCGATATCCTGCGGACCAACCTGAAGCATCAGGATGCCGCCGCCAGCGCTGCGCATGAGGACGCCCTGGTGGCGATCTACGAACTGCTCGCACGCCTGGCCCCAGGGGACACCGCCGCCCACGACTGGCTGGCCGAGGCCTATGAGCGCCGGCGTGATCGCGAGGGCGCGACCCAGCAACTGCGCCACATCGCCACGGCGCAGGAACGTGCGGGCAATCTCGGCGCCCTTGCCAGCACGCTCGAACGCATCGTCGAACTGGGCGGCAACCAGAGCGACGTGCTGACCCAATTGGCCAAGGTGCGCAGCCGCCTCGGCCAGGACACCGCCGCCGGTTCGGCGTGGGTGGCGGCTGCCGACGCGGCGATCATCCTCGGTGCGCTCAAGGACGCCCGCGCCCTGGTCGCCGCCGGCATCGAGGCGGCGCCCAATTACCTGCCACTGCGCGTGCGCCAGGCGCAGGTCGCCAGCCGTGAAGGCGACCAGTCCGCCGCCGCCGCCGCCTTCCGTGCCGGCGCCGACCTTGCGCTCGGCTCCGGCCAGCTCGATGCCGCACGCACGCTGCTGGTCCAGCTGCGCCGCCTGCGGCCCGACGATCTCATTGTGCGCATGCAGTTGGCGGAGGTCGCGGAGCAGCTCAAGGATCCCGAGACCGAACGCTTCCAGCGCGACGTGGTGCGCTGCGCCGTGCGCGGCAACAACCAGGGCATCGGTCTGCAATTTGCCCGCCGGCGTGTGGCCTTCGTCGGCCAGCCCGGCTTCGAGGCGCGCGCCGAACTGGTCGAACTGCTGCGCCGTTCCGGCGACCATGCCGGCGAGATGACCAACGGGCGCGAACTGCTGGAACAGCTCCTCGAACACGCCGAGTTCGAAAAAGCAACCGAGCTGCTGCAGCGCCTGGTCGCCAGCAATCCACGCAATCCCGACCTCGTGCTGCAGCTCGCCGACCTCCATGCCGCGATCGACGACCTGCGTCAGGCCGGCCGTTACTACCGCCACGCGGTGTGCCTGCTGCAGGTCGACAACCGTCTACCCGAGGCGCATAAGGCGCTCGATCAGTTGGCCGAACTCGTCGTCGGCGACGCCGCCATCCCGCTCGCGCGCACCGCGCTGGAAAAAGCCCAGGTGGTCGACTGGGAGGCCATCCGCAGTTCGCTGGCCCAGGACCAGCGCCGCCGCCTCGCCGACGAGATCGGCTCCGGACGGATCGAACGCCGCACCGGCAACGCCTCGCAGGTCCTGCCGGTGATCAAAGACTGAGGTCGAACGACGGCGGCGAAGCGAATGAACTCCACCGCCAAGGCGCGCAGGTGCCTAGGGAAGAAAGCGGATCAGGAATCCTTTGCGGTCCTTGGTGTCTCGGCGATGAAGCGGTCGCTTCCGCTCGCAGGTCAGCCGAACAACTCCGCCACCTTGCGCAGCCCCGCCGCCAGCCGGTCGATGTCCTCGCGCGTCGAATAGATCCCCAGCGTCGCACGCGCGGTGGCCGGCACGCCGAAGCGCTGCATCACGGGTTGCGCGCAGTGATGGCCGGCGCGGATCGCGACGCCTTCGAGGTCGAGGATGCTGCTGATGTCGGAGGCGTGCGCGTTCGGCATGGTGAAGGACAACACCGTTGAACGCTCGGGCGCGGTACCGATGCGGCGCAGGCCTGGGATCTCCGCCAGCTTCGCCTCGGCGTAGGTGAACAGCTCGCGTTCCGCGGCGTGGATGCGATCGAGGCCGATGGCCAGCAGCCAGGAACACGCCGCCGCCAGGCCGATGGCCTCGACGATCGGCGGGGTGCCGGCTTCGAAACGCGCCGGGGGCCGCGCGAAGGTGGTCTTGGCGAAGGTCACCTTCTCGATCATCTCGCCGCCGCCACGCCACGGTGGCATGTTCTCCAGCGCCTCGGCCTTGCCGTAGAGCACGCCGATGCCGGTCGGGCCGTAGAGCTTGTGGCCGGCGAAGGCGAAGAAGTCGCAATCGAGATCGACCACATCGACCGGCAGGTGCGGCGCCGACTGGGCGCCGTCGATCAGCACCCGGGCGCCGACCGCGTGCGCCTTGCGCGTCAGCAGCTTCACCGGGTTGATGGTGCCGAGGCTGTTGGCGATGTGGATCATCGACACCAGCTTGACGCGCTCGTCCAACAGGCGGTCGAAGGCGGCGAGATCCAGGCTGCCGTCGTCGAGGATCGGACACACCACCAGCTCCGCGCCAGTGAGCTCGGCGGTGATCTGCCAGGGCACGATGTTGGCGTGGTGTTCCATGGCGGTGATCAGCACGCGATCGCCGGGTTTGAGGAAGCGCCGTCCCCATGACCATGCCACCAGGTTTATGGCGTCGGTGCAGCCCATGGTGAAGACGATGTTGGATTCGGCCGGGGCGTTGAGGAATCGCGCCACGCCGACGCGCGCCTGTTCATAGAGTCTGGTCGACTCCACGCTGCGCGCGTACAGGCCGCGATGCACCGTGCCGTATTCCGTGCGCAGGAAACGGTCCATGCGTTCGATGACCGCCAACGGCTTCTGCGCGGTGGCGCCGGAGTCGAGGTAGGTGAAGGGTTTGCCGTTGGCCAGACCCTGCAGGCCTGGGAACTGCGCACGGATGGCGGCCACGTCGAGCGTCATGGGATCCCCGGCAGGTCCTTGGGAAGGCGGCTGGTCACCTCACGTACGAAGCCATCGATGAGCAGGCCCTGGGCGGTGTTGGCATCGAGCCCACGCATGCGCAGGTAGAGCAGTTCGTCGTGGTCGAGTTGGCCGATGGTGGCGCCGTGGCTGGCCTTGACCTCGTCGGCGTGGATCTCCAGTTGCGGTCTGGTGTCGCCGCGCGCGGTCGCGCTGAGCAGCAGCGTGCGTGAGAGCTGTTCAGCGTTGGCGCCGTCCGCGCCCTTGGCGACCTCGACCAGGCCGTCGAAAGATGAGATGGCGTGATCGTCGAGCACGGTCTTGAACAGTTGGGTGCTGGTGGTCGGACCGACGCGGTGGCGGAGGCGCAGGTGGCGGTGGACCTGCAGCCGGCCGCCCAGGCGGTCGACCGCCGAGATGTTCGCGTGCGCGCCGACGCCGAGCAGATCGATCACCCCGCGCCAGCGCACCAGTTCGCCGCCGCGGCTGGTCGCGGTCCAGGTGATGCTCGCATCGCGTTCGACCGTCGCTTCGACCTGGACCAGCAATTGGCCGGCGGTGTCCGCCACCACCTCGGCGACGCGCAGGTGGGCACCTGCGCCCAGGTGCGCCACCAGTCCGACGCTGGCACGCGAGCCCACCCCGCTGCGATGGATGAGGACCAGGTCCAGTTCCGCCATCGGCGCGAGATCGAGCAGCAGGCGCCATCCGCTGGGTCCCGACACCGCTTGGTGATCGATGGTCAGGCGCTGCACCCCGGTGATGCGCAGGTGGTGTTGCTGGCCGAGCCAGGACCAGCAGGCCGGCGCCTCGTTTTCAGCAGCCAGACGGGCCGCTTCCGCGGCCAGGGCGACTTCGCTGATCGTCGGCGCCGTACCCATGGGCTGCGGGAATATGCGGCCATCGATCACCGCCATGGCTCCCGGCCGGGCCGCGCCCGAGCCGATCTTCTCCACCGGCGACGCCAAGGGCGCGCTCAGCGGTGCGAGGTTGACGTAGCGCCAGTCCTCCGCCGCCGTGGTCGGCAGGCCAAGGACAGCAGCGCGGGCCAGGGCGGCGTCGCGCAGGGTTTCAACCACGAACGATCCAATCATATCCATCCCGTTCGAGTTTTCCCGCCAGCTCGACATCGCCACTCTGCTGGATGCGGCCGTCGGTGAGCACGTGCACGCGGTCGGGTTTGACCAGATCGAGCAGGCGCTGGAAATGGGTGATCAGCACGATGGCCCGGTCGGCCCGGCGGTAGGCGTTGATGGCGTCGCCGACCGAGCGGAGGGCGTCGATGTCGAGACCGGAGTCGGTCTCGTCGAGGATCGCTACACGCGGTTCGAGCATGTGCAGTTGCAGGATCTCATTGCGCTTCTTCTGTCCACCGCTCATGCCGGCGTTCAATTGGCGTTCGCCGTAGTCGGGCGGGATGCGCGCCTCGGCGATCTTGCTGGCTAGCAGCGTGGGGAAGTCCTTGGTGGTGACCTCGGGCAGGCCGCGCGCCTTACGCTGGGCGTTGTACGCGAGACGGAGGAAATCCGCGTTCGAGACGCCAGGAACCTCGACCGGATACTGCCATGACACGAACAGTCCGGCGTGCGAGCGTTCCTCCGGGGCCAGGGCCAGCAGATCCTTGTCGTCGAGGGTCGCGGTCCCCTTGCTGACGATGTAGGCCGGATGGCCGGACAGTGCCCGGCCGAGGGTGGTCTTGCCCGAACCATTGGGGCCCATGATGGCATGCACCTCGCCGGCGTTGACCGCCAGCGACAGGCCCTTGAGCACGGGGTGGTCGTTCACGGAGACGTGGAG
>JANPIY010000406.1:0-14184 GCA_031425255.1 Planctomycetota bacterium | reverse complement strand
GTCTACTTCGACGAGATCACCGAACTTTCCCTCGGCTTCCAGGCCCGGCTGCTGCGCGTGCAGGAAGCGGGGGAGGTGCAACGTCCCGGCGAAGCGACGCTGCACCGCGTCGACGTGCGCGTCATCGCCGCCACCACCAGGAATCCGGGCGAAGCGCAGGCTGCCGGCCATGTGCGCGCCGATCTCGTCCATGCGCTCATGGGCAATCAGCTCACGCTGCCGCCCCTGCGACAGCGCTTGGGCGACATCGAATCGTTGGCCGCTCATTTTCTCGCACAACAGGCGCATCTGCACCAGCGACCCTGTCAACGGCTGGCCGCGGACGCGAAGGCCGCACTGCTGCGCCATGCGTGGCCAGGGAATGTCCGTGAGCTCCGCCACGTGATCGAGCGTGCGGGCGCCCTCTGCGTCGACCATGTGGTCCACTTGGCTGACCTGCCAGACGGCATCCGCATGGGAACCCCGAGCTCGACCGCATCGCCGATCGTCAGCCTCACCAGCGTCGAGCGGGCGCATATCCTGCGTGTGCTCGAACACTGTGGCGGAAACAAGAAGGCCGCCGCGGAACTCCTGGAGATCGACCGCAGCACGCTCTACGCCAAGCTCAGACAATACGGCATGGGATGATGGTGCTCTGGCTGGCTCACGACCCACGCGAGGGCCCGCTCAGCCGCTCCTGGGTTCCAGGATGCCGGCAACCAGCATCGACGTGAGGGCAGCCTCGAAACCGTCCTCCGCGATGCAGGTGACCAGTCCGGCTCCGCGCCCTGCGAGAGCAGATTGCCAACCGCTTTGATGTCGCGCGAGACGCTCGCGATAGGCCTGGCAGGCGACGTCGTCGAGCACCACGTCACCGGCACCGCCCTCGAGGTCTTCCAGCCGTGCTGCACCAATAGCGGATGGCGAACATTCCTCCCTGGTGAGCACCTGCACCAGAGCGATGCGGCCCGCGCCCGTCCCCAGCGCCTGCACCACCGCCGCACCGCCCTCAGCACATAGACCGTCGGACACCAGGAAACGCTCCGAGCCGACGCTCAAGACCGGAGCAGGGCGACCAGAGATGCCACTCGCCCCGCTGAAGACCGCCGCTGCGAGCGGCCCGCGCCAACTGCTGGGCAGTCGACGGATCGTATCGTTGCCACACCACACGACCGGGCGACCGCCATCGGCTTCCGCCAGGGTGGCGAGCAAGGCGGCGATGGTGGAGGCCAAGGCACCTTTCATCGCGGTCACCCCCATACTGGCGCTGAGATCGAGCAGGACCTCCACCCGCGGGCTGACTTCCTGGCGGTGGCGGCGCAATACCAGTTGTTCGGTGCGCGCGTAGACTGACCAGTCGAGATGGCGCAGATCATCGCCCGCCAGGTAGGCACGATGATCATGGAATTCCAGGCTGGCCCCTGAGCCCGCTCCCAGCCGTGATCCTGCGCCTAATCGGCGACGGCGTGCATCCACCCCCAGACGGACACGGCGCGTCGCCGCGTGAACGTGAACGTCATCCCAGGCCGGCATCAGCGGTTTCCCGGACGCGGACGGCTGCGCCCGATGAACCGCACAGGACCGACCCAGAGTGGAGACGGCGACACCATTCAACCTCCTCGTGGATGGTGGTCATCGTTGTTGGCGGCGATGCGCTGGGTGGTGATGCGCAGACGCAGCCCCTGGACCAACAACACCCCCATGCCGCCCAGTCCCAAGATCGAGATGGTCCCCAGCGCGAAGACCCGTTCATGGGCGGACCCCGACAACGCTTCGATCACCCCCATGATCGGACTCAGCATGGCGATGTCAGAGCGGTCCAGCCCGCGCGAGTCCACCACCAGGCCGACCAGGACCGGCCCGAGGCTGACGGTAGCGAGCAGCACCAGCAGGAAACCGCGTCGCAGAGCGGTGGTATCGAGCCAGTGCCGGGCCGGGCCACGATACAGCGCATCACCGACCACGAAGAGC
This sequence comes from Planctomycetota bacterium, assembly GCA_031425255.1. Taxonomy (GTDB): domain Bacteria; phylum Planctomycetota; class UBA11346; order UBA11346; family UBA11346; genus BOG-1363. The sequence goes on along the minus strand of JANPIY010000406.1, from coordinate 12,234 downwards.
AGGCTCAGATAGCAGGCCAGGATCCAGGCAGCGGTGCAGGCGCGGATGACGTAGGCATTGCCATCACTCACCGCGAGCCCGGCCAGGCCAACCGCCAGGCTGGCCCAGGCGAGGGTGAGGAAGGCGAGCCGCCCACGCGCTGCGCCTGGGCCATGCCATACGCTCGCCCAGCGTCGCCACCGCGGTGCGCCTGTGATGGTGCGGGCCTGACGCTGACTGAGAGCGATGTCCTCGCTGACGCTGAACAGGCCGAGCACTCCAGCCCACAAGACCCCGCTGATGGCGAAGGCGGCAAGCGCCTGCCCCAGGATGCGGCCACGGGAATCGCTCGAGCCCTCGAACAGTGCGAGGCCGATGAACCAACCCAGCGCATTCAGCCAGATGGCGAACCAAAGCAGGCGCGGGCCGCTGCTGCGATCGCCCGCGCGGTGCGTCATGAGGGTGCCCGCGAGCACCAGCGTCAGGATCACGAACACCAACCAGCCATTGAACCACAATCCCAGGATCAGCCAGGCCTCCCAGGTAGAGCTCAGCAGCGCGTTGAGGAACCAGTCCAGCCACTGGAGTTCGAACCACATCGCGGCGCTGCTCATCCACAACGTGGTCAAGCCGAGCCCGAGGACGCCGCCGAAAAATGCGCGTGCGGGTTTGCTGTTGCCGATCGCGGCCAGGAACACCGCCAGGGTCGAGACCGCGATGCCGCTCAACGGCACCATGATCAACGTAAAGGCGATGGTCAGCAGATCGAGGCCACGTAGCAGGTAGGCCATCACCAGGAATGGCGCCAGCGCAGCGGTGTAGAGCTGGCTCTGCACCAGATTCGCCAGCAGTAGGCCGCGCAGCACCGATCGCGGTCCGAGCCCGGTGAGGTCGAGCAGATCCCAGGTGTCCTCATTACGTTCGCGCGTCACCGCCTGGAAGGTGGAGATCCCCTGGATCACCACCACCAGGCTCCACGCCCATGCCAGCACCGAAAACAAGGTGCTGCCCATGCGCGCATTGGCATGGTCGGTCGCCGCGGCCGCAGAAACGATGGCGGCGATGGCACATACCACCAGCAGCAGCACGAACACGCCGATGAAGGTCTTGCTGCGGAGCTCCTGGCGGAGGCAGCGGACGAGCATGGGATTCGCGCGATCCGCGATGGTGGTACCGAGAACGGAAAACAGTCCTCGCCTAAGGTCCGATGTCCGATGTCCGATGTCCGATGTCCGGTTCATCGTAAAGTCCTAGCGCGGCCCCGGCACAGCAGGGGAAGCGTGCAGGATACGAGCGGACATCGGACATCGGACAGCGGACCGCGGACATGCCTCATGACACCTTCCCCTCCGTCAGGTGCATGAACAGGTCCTCCAGATTCTGTTCCCGTCCGGCGAAGCGGCAGATCGGCAGGCCGGCTTCAACCAGACGCTTCAGCAGGGCGGCCTGGACTGCGGCGTTACCGCCGCAGTGGGCGGTGATGAGGGTGTTCTCGACCGAGACCGCGTGCAGTTCCGGTTGCTCCGCCAGGATGCGCGCCGCATCGGCATGTGGCGCCGTCAGGCGGATCTCGAGTACCGTGACGTGTTTCTGCGGTTCGGCGTTGGCGCGGTCCTCAAGCGCGGCGTGGACGCTGGCCTTGATCTCGGCCACCCGCCCGGAGCGCACCAGCCGGCCCTGCTCGAGGATCGCCACGCCATCGCACAGTTCCTCGAGTTCGGCGAGGATGTGGCTGGAGATGAAGATCGCCTTGCCCTGCTTTGCCAGCAACCGCAGCAGCTCGCGGAACTCGATGCGCGCGCGGGGATCGAGGCCGGCGCTCGGTTCATCGAGAATGAGCAGCTTGGGATCGTGGATCAGGCAGCGGCCCAGGCACAACCGCTGCTTCATGCCTTTCGACAACGTGGTGAGGTGCTTCTCCTGCAGGTCGCCGAGATGGCAGAACTCCACCACGTCGCTTACCGCGCGTGCGCGGGCCGAGCCCCGCAGGGCGTAGGCGCGGGCGAAGAAATCCAGGTACTCCCACACCGTCATATTGGGATAGGCGCCGTAGCTGTCGGGCATGTAACCGATCATCCGCCGTACCTGGTCGGCATCATCGACCGTGCTCAGGCCGGCCACCGTGCAGTCGCCGGCCGTGGGCAGATCCAGGGTCGCCAGGATGCGCATGGTGGTGGATTTTCCGGCCCAGTTGGGACCGATGAAACCGAAGATCTCGCCGGCGTCGAAACGGAAGCTGAGGTCCTGGACGGCATGCGTCGAGCCGAACGAGCGCGTCAGCCGATCAACCGTGACGAAACTCATGGCGCCGCCTCCACGCCCGGACCCAGCGGCAACTGGCCGAAGGCGACGATGGTTGGTGGTTCCACATCGATGCTCTCGGGACCAACGATGGGATCCAGCGGACCGGCCAGCGTGGCGATGAAGGTCATGGGCTGGCCACGCAGGCGATCGTAGGCCAACCCGACATCACGACCGATGCGGTGGGTGACGCTCGGCGGCAAGGGTGCAGCGATGACCAGGCCCTGGTCCGCGCCGTGACCCAGCGGCAAGGTGAGATCAGGGGAGGGGAGTCCGGGCGTCAGCATGGCGCTCTCTCCGGCGGCCAGGCGGTCGCAGCTCCAGAGGTGATTCTGCTCATCGCGCCAGACGCATCCGAGCAGCGGAGTCCCCAGGCCGTTGGTGAGGCGGAAACCATTGCCGTCACGTTCGACCACCAGCCGCCGCCGCTCCCTCAGGATCTCGATGTAGGACCATTGGCGGTTGAGCCGTGCCGGCAGCACCGTGCCGCTGAGCGCTTGGCCCTGCCGCCAATCGAGCTGCAGAGGAGTGGTGTGGTCGTTCCGGCGATAGCCGGAACTGCCACCGTAGGCGTCAGGATCCAGCAAGCGGACCTTGGTCTGCACATCGAGGGCGAGTGCGGAGCGCGAAAACGCAGCGAAATAGCTGCACCCGCTCCAGCGCACCAGGTGCTGACTGCGATGATCGAGATGGCAGACCTGCACCACGTGGCGTTTCACCGACACTCCATCGGACAACAGGCTGGCTGCGATCAGCACGACGCAGGTGATGAAGCTCACCACCGGGGTGGTGATCAGGAACAGGTGGCGGGCATTGCGTCTGCCGACCCACCACAGGTTCAGCGGTCCGACCACCAGCGCGAAGGCCAAGGCGAGCACCACGAAGGTCTTCACCGGCACGCTCTCCGTCCCTGGGACCGGCGCGGCCTCGGGAACCCAGTCGTCGGCGTGGTCATGCTGGGTAATCGCCGCTCCCAGCGCCCGTGGCTCAGCCCCCAGCACGTCGTGGATGACCGTCACGCCTCGCTTTTCCCAAGCCCTGGCCACATCGGGGCTGGTGATCACCAGGGTACCGCCGGCCCGCACCCAGGTGCTGAGCGCGGCGCGTTGGGGGTCGTCCAGGGCGGCGTCGCCGGTGGGTGTCAGCACCAGCACCAACCAGTCCGGGTACCCTTGCCAACGATCAGGCAGATCGGCCGGGTCGACGCGTTGCACGCCATCGCTGCCGGAGCTCCGCTTGAGGGTGATGATGGCCGCCAGTGCCGAGGTCAGTGCGGGCAGGTTCACCGTCTGCTGCGGATCGACCAGCAGGCAGCGCGAGGTGGTGCGATGATGGATCGCCGTGGTGCCCTGCAGGCCACTGCGTTCACTCCAGTCGAGTTGGTGGAAAGAAGACCAGCGCTGCTGGGAGGGTGGCAGCAGGACGGTCTGGCGCACCGTCCGTCCATCCGGCACGCGGATGGTCGCCCGTGCGGACGCCCCGTTGGAATCGATGGCGATCTGCAGATCGACGTCGCGCGGGGCGCTCACGGTGATGACCACCGGCGTGTAGCCGTGGGGATCATTCCAAGGGCTGGTGGCCTGGATCTGGATCCCGTGTTCTGCCGTGGCGAGGACGCCAGCGAGCACCAGCAACGCCGACCAGCGGGGGTTCATGCGGGCAGCTCCCGCACCTCGTCGAGGAGGCGCCTGACCACGTCGACCGCGCTGGTGCCGCTGAGTCCGGCCTCGTAACCGAGCACCAGACGATGGGCGAGAACCGCGATGGCCAGCGCTTTCACATCATCGAAACCGACCGCCGGGCGGCCGGCGAGCAGTGCCGCCGCCCGCGCGGTGGTGCCCAGGGCGATGGCGGCACGTGGACTGGCGCCCCACTTCACCGCGCTCTTCACCGCCCCTGATGAATCCGGATGGTCGGGACGGGTGGCATTGACCAGCCGCGCGATGAAGCCCGCCACCGCTTCTGGCAAGGCGATGCGTTTCACCCCGGCCAGGAGTTCGATGACCTGTTGCGGAGTAGTGACCGCTTCCGGCGTGGCCGCCCGACCATCCGGACGTTCCATCAACAGCGCCTTGAGGGTATCGGTGCCGACCCCGGTGATGGTGGCCTTGATCGCGAAACGGTCGAGCTGGGCCTCGGGCAAAGGATAGGTGCCATCGAGCTCGACCGGATTCTGGGTAGCGAGAACGAAAAAGGGCTGCGGCAAGGCATGGGTGGCGTCGAACACCGTGACCGCGTGTTCCTGCATCGCCTGCAGCAGCGCCGATTGGGTCTTCGGACTGGCGCGGTTGATCTCATCGGCGAGTACCACCTGGGCGAAGATCGGACCGGCGCGGAACACCATCTGCCGTCCGCCTCCGCCAACGCTCTCGTGCAGCATCAAGGTGCCGGTGATGTCGCCGGGCAGCAGATCAGGAGTGAATTGGATGCGCTTGTGCGTGAGTCCGCTGAGAGCGGCCAGCGCCTTGACCAGTTCGGTCTTGCCGAGTCCCGGCAGGCCTTCCAGCAGGACATGGCCACCGGCCAACATGCCGGTCAATACCAGGCGCGTGAGCGCTTGCTGACCCAGCAGGGTGCGGTCGAGGCCGCGGAGGATCGCATGGGCGCGTGCCTGCAACTGGGTGACTTCGGATTCGCTCAGCAACGTGCTCATCGTCGATGGATTCCTAGTGGTTTGGCCGCACGCCGGTCGGCGCGGCGCATGCTGGACCGCATCCATGTTCCTGCAATCCCCGGCAGCAGCCGCGTTTGTCCTTGGTCGGCAAGAATGCGCGTGGCACTCTGCGTTCGCGCTGTTAGATCAGCGGCATGCGCCCTATCCCCCTTTCCATATGTTCCGGTTTTATCGCGATGATGCTGTTGGTGTCGTGTGGCGGAGAGCACGCCAAACCCGCCACGGCGGTTCCCGTCGGCGCTGGCTTGCCAACAGAGGGGGTCCTGGAGATCAGCAGCATCGCCCAGTTCAATGCCGAGATCGCCAGGGACGTTCCGGGCGTGGTGGTGGTAGCCGACTTCCATGCCGAGTGGTGTGGACCATGCCGGCTGCTGAGTCCCGACCTGGTCGCCCTCGCCACTGCGCACCCGGGGAAGCTCGTCGTACTCAAGGTCGATATCGATCAGCACCCTCAGCTCGCCGCGCGCTTCCAGGCCGAGAGCATTCCGCTGCTGGTCACCTTCCGCGCCGGCAAGGAAAGTGCACGCCAGGTCGGCTACCCAGGCAGTAAGGAACGCCTCGCCGCGTGGTTGGCGCTCCCCTGATCGCACCGGACGTTGGTACCGAACTGCTGGCGTAAACGGTCGTCCACGTCCTCAACTGGTGAGGCCGGCGAGATCCTCGGTCACGATGGAACGGTAGCTCTCGTAGCGCGTCGACGCGATGGCCCCGCTGGTGACGGCGGCGCGCACCGCGCAATCGGGCTCACGCAGATGGGAACAATCGTCGAAGCGGCACTTCGGGTGATAGGCTGCGATGTCGGGATAGAACAGCGCCACGTCGAGCTGGGTCAGACCGGTGATGCCGCACTCGCGTACCCCTGGGGTATCGATCAGGCGGCCGCCGCCGGCGACCTCGTAGCTACGGGCGCTGGTGGTGGTGTGCCGACCGTGACCGGCGGTGGCGACAGCGCCGACCCGAGCGGTGACATCGGGGAACAGGTTGTTGACCAGACTCGATTTTCCGACGCCGCTCTGACCAGCGAACACGCAGGTGCAGCCGGCGAGGTGGGCGCGTAAAGCGGTGGTACCGGCGCTCTCGATCCCGCGCAGGGCGCATACGGCGAAGGCGGGGATGCCGATGCTCTCATAGAGCGCGCGGGTGGTATCACCCTCACGCAGATCGGTTTTCGTCAGCACGACCGTGGCTGCGATGTTGTTGTGGGCAGCGATCAGCAGGTAGCGGTCGATCAGGCCGTGCTTGAGATCCGGATCCGTCATCGAGGCCACCACCACCAAGCGATCGATGTTGGCGGCGAAGACGTGCATGAGCGCCTTGTTATGGCTGTCGGTGCGCGCGAGCTGATTATGGCGGGGTTCGACCGCGTCGATCACTCCCTCGGCCCCGTGCTCGTCGCTGATGCCGCTCTCGCTGGTGCGCACGAAGCGTACGCGGTCGCCGATGCATAGCGGGTTCTTCACCCCGGAGATGCGCTTCTTGAGCACCTGACGCACCTGACAGGGGATCTCCTGGCCAGCGCTGGCGCGCACGATCACGGTCTTTCCCGCGAAGCCGCAGATCTCGCCGCGCTCGCCCTTGGTCAGGTCCTCGCGGTACTCATCCGCCAGACGGTTGAATTTCGCCAGCAGCGATTCGCCCCCGTGGCTACGCCGACTGCGGTGACCGTGGCTCTCGACGAAGTCCTCGTCCTCGTGACGGCGTTCCCAGCCGCCCACGCGTGCCTGGTCCTGGCTATTGGCCGCTCGCAGGCGGCCCATGCCGGCACGCGGGGCGTGGCCGCCGGTGCCTTTGTATTTCGATGGACCTTGTTCAACCACGATGCGCTCTGCGGGAGACGACCTGAGGCGACGTCGGCTGCACCGGGCAGCGCCGAGTAGGAATGGCGAGCGCGACGATCATTTCCCCGCGTCGCCGCTCTTGGCGGTGATCCAGGTCTCGATGGCAGGGATCGCCGCCTCGGCCTCGTCCTTGGGCAGGACCAGGCGGGCGATGGCCTGCAGGGCATCGCCCGGAATCTCCGACCACTTGATCGAGGCGGTCCCACCGGTGGCGATCTGGATCTGGATGCCGCTGGTGTCGGCGGAGATCAGGTCGGGATCGACCCACCCCTTCAGCGTGCCACGGAAACGCGGGTAACGGGTGACGGACCGCAGCTGATTGCCGATGTTGGTGACCATCGTGCGCAGCTTGCCGGCCGCTTCGACATAACTGTCGAGCAGGCGGCCATTGGCCGTCGCACCCATCGCGGCGCGGCTGCTGCGGCTGGCGTCCTCGACTCCGGCCAGATCCCATTTCGCCAAAGCCGCGCCGACACTCTGCACCACCAGGAGGTGTTCGCCCTGCTGCTGGTCTTCGATGGTGCGGATGGCCTTGGCGAGGTCACTCTCGGCATCGGTACCGAGTTGCGCCGGCGGCAACTGGTCGCGCATTTCCTTGAGCTTGGTGAGATTTCGTTGATTGAGCGCGAACTGGATCTTCTGCCTGAGGTTGCTCAGGAAACCATCGCGCGCCTTGGTGATGTCGTCGCGCAGGCTCTCGGCGCGGCCGGCGATGGCGGGATCGTCCTTGGCTGCGAACGCGCCAAGACGGGTGAGGGCGAGCTCATAATTATGGTCGGCCATGAGCTTCTGCACTTCGGCCTTGAGCGTGGCGAAATCCTGCTCGATGGCCTTGGCCTGCCGCTGTTTCAGCAGGACGCCGATGCGCTCCTGCAGGAGCTTCGCACGGGTGAGGTTCTCGGGACTGAGCTTCTGCTCCTTGAGGTCCTCGATCTGCCCGAGCAGGCCCGACAGATCGACCGGTTCGGTCTTCGCCTTCAGCTGCTCTTCCAACGAGGTGAGGGCGGAGGCATGCCGTTTGGTGGTGTAATCCTGCTGCGGTTCATTCGCGACCGGCACCGGATCCCGCGGCAGGGCGGGACCGCTGGTGGAAGGGGTGAGGGGCCCTCCACCCACCGGTCTCGAACCCAGCACCTGCCAGCCGACGATCACCAGCACCAGCACGATGAGTGAAAAGACCACGCCTTTGATCATGCCACCGGCCGCACCCTGACTGATCACCCGTTCGCCGGTGGTGGCGCCCAGATCGTGCGCCCGAGGTGTGCGCGTATTGGTGGTGCCGGCGGGAGTCTGGTGGGTGGTCTTGTCGCCGGTGGGGGCGCCGGCTCCGCCGCCCATGTACCGGCGCAGCAGCATGGTCTCGCCCCCGCTGATGCGGGCGGTCCCCAGCCCGTGGCCTTGTTGCAGCCGTTGGACCTCTTCCACCACCTCGGCTGCGGTCTGGTAACGGTCGTCGGGCTTCTTCGCCACCATGCGTTCGACCAGTGCGCAGACATCCTCGGGGACCTCCGGATTGATGTCTTCGATCGCCGGCAGCGGATCCATGACGTGGGCTTTGAGCACCTCGGTGGCGCTGGTTCCGCTGTAAGGGGTCTTGCCTGTGAGCAGGTGGTACAACGTCGCGCCCAAGGAGTAGATGTCGACGCGGTGGTCGATCTTCTTGCCCAGGGCGGCCTCGGGCGCCATGTAGTGCGGCGTGCCCATCACGCGCTTGGGGCCCTCTTCCGACTCGACTTCATCGAAAGTCTTGCTGATGCCGAGGTCGGCGAGCTTCACCTGGTTGTTCTGCCCGATCATGATGTTGTCGGGTTTGATGTCCTGATGGATGAGGCGTTGGCTGTGCGCGTAATCCAGCGCCTTGGCGGTGTGGCAGATGACTTCCAGCGCGTCGGAGATCTTGAAGGGACCCTGGTCGCGCAGCACCTGCATGCAGGTGGCACCGTCGACGAACTCCATCGAGAAATAGTGGATGTCGTTCTCGGTGCCGACCTCGTGCACCTGGATGATATTGGGATGGTTGAGGGCGCCGGCAGCCCGCGCCTCCTTGATGAACTGGTCGACGAAGCGCTGCTTGGCCGAATATTTCGGCGAGAGGATCTTCAGCGCCACCACCCGGTTCATAGATTTCTGGTTGGCCTTGAAGACGATGCCCATGCCGCCTTCGCCGATCTTCTCCATCACGTCGTATTTGGAGAGCAGATCCTTGAGCTCGACGTCGCCGGTCTCCTTGACCAGCTTGTACTCGGCCTCACCGATGCGCACACGGTCGCCGAAGGCCAACTGGCGTTCGCTGACCTTCTTGTCATTGAGGTAGGTGCCGTTGCGGCTGCCCAGGTCGACCAGGCTGAACAATTTGCCGTCCCGGCGGATCTGGCAGTGGGCACGGCTCGACATGTTGTCGAAGATCTGGACGTCGCAGGACGACTGCCGCCCCATGATGGTCAGGTCCTTGGTCAGCGGGTACTCGTGACCGGCTTTGGGTCCAGTTTGGCAGACCAGTTTGGCCATGGGGATTGCTCTCGGCTCAGCGCAGGACGTGAGTTGGCAGGTTCGCCCACAAGTCGGCCAAGGCAAGGCGCTTGAAGCTGGTTTCCTGGGAGGGTGTGGGTGGGGGAGGCGAGGCGGTGCGGGAATCTCGGAGTGCCCTGCACGGTGAGCGCAGGTGCCGCGCCCTGGCTTTGCATCGGCGTGGTTCACCAGAGGATCCCGCGCCATGCCGCTGGCCCACACCTGCGATCTGTTCGTCATCGCCGGTGAACCGTCGGGCGACGCCTACGCCGCCGAGGTCGTCCGTCGCCTGCGGGCGCGCTACAGCGACCTCAGTTGCGCCGCCATGGGCGGCCCGGCGCTTAAGGAGGCCGGTGCCGAAATCGAGCAGGACATCGAAGGCTTGGCGGTGATGGGTCTGGGGCCGGTGCTCGCGCGCTTGCCGTTCTTCATCCAGTTGGGCTTGCGCATGGCCCAGGTGATCCGTTCGCGCCGTCCGAAAGTGGTGCTGACGGTCGACTACCCGGGCTTCAACCTCCGACTCGTCCGTCGTCTGGCGGATCTGCGACAGGCCGGCACGCGTTTCGTCCACCTGGTCGCGCCCCAGGTCTGGGCTTGGAAGCCACGGCGGGCCAAGGCCATCGCCCATTCCGTCGACCGTCTGCTGTGCTTCTTTCCTTTCGAACCACCCCTGTTCTCCCGCTTTGGCGTCCAAGCCGATTTCGTCGGACATCCCCTGCTCGACCTCATCCCGCCACGTATCGCCACCAGCGCGGTGGCCGAGGAACTGAAGCTCGCGCCGGACGATCGCCTGCTCCTGCTCGCTCCCGGCAGCCGACCGCGCGAGGTCCGCGCGTTGCTGGGCCTGTTCCATCACGCCGCCGAAGCCCTGGTTCCGCGCCTCTCCCGCCTGGGGCGGCGCGTGCGGGTGGCGGTGGCGAAAGTGCCAGAGCTGCCGATCGCGCTTTACCGCGAAGCGACCGACTACCCCTTGGTCGAGGGCCGTTATCGCGAGCTCTGCGCTCGCGCCCATGTCGCGCTGATCGCCTCCGGCACCGCCACCCTCGAGGCGGGCCTCATCGGCCTGCCGCACGTCATCACCTATCGTACCGATCGCCTGACGGCGATGCTCGCGCGCCATCTCATCCGTACCCCGCATGTCGGCCTGCCCAATCTCGTGGTCGGTCGGCGGGTCTGTCCGGAAGTACTGCAGGACGATCTCAGCGTGCCCCGTCTGGTGGCGCATGTCGAACGGCTGTGGAGCGGTGAGCGGCGGGCGGATTGCCTCGCCGGCTTGGCCCAGACCCGGGCGGCGCTCGGCGCGGGCGGCGCCATCGGCCGCATCGCCGAACTGTTGGACGAGGAGATGGCGCATGGTCGGCGGCGGGCCGACACGCTCGGCCGGGTCGACACCGTCCGTCACGATTCGACCAAGATCTGACCTCGTCGCTCTTCCGCTTCCGCCCGCTGGGCAAGGACTCCGTATGCGTTCAATGACAGGATTCGGTGCCGGGCAGGCGCGCGAAGGCACCACCACCATCAGCGTGCAGATCGCCTCGGTGAACCATCGTGGCGTGCAGGTGCAGGTGCGCAGTGAACTGCGCGATCTCGCCCTCGACGAAGTGGTCAAACAGGAGATCCGCTCGACCCTGCAGCGTGGTAGCGTGACCGTCCAGGTGGCGGTGCGCAGCGACCAGGTCCTGGCGATCGATCGCGCACGCGTCACCGCCGCCTGGGAACAACTGGCCGCGCTGGGGCGCGACCTGGGTGCCCCGTTGCCGACCATCGACCGCGTGATCTCGCTGGTGGCGAGCGACAGCGAGATCGCAGTCGACCTGCATGAGCGCCTGCTGCGCCAGGCCCTGGCCGCAGCGATGGGCGCACTGCAGGGGGAACGCGTGCGCGAAGGTGCCGCCCTGGCGCAGGCCTTCCGCGCGCAGGCAGCCGCGCTGCGCGCCTTGCTTCCAGCGATGCGCACCGGCGCCGATGCGCGTGCCGCGCACTATCGGGCCTCGCTGCTGGCGCGGGTCAGCGAGCTGTTGGCCGGGACCACCCTGACCGCCGAGCAGATCGTGCGCGAGGTCGCCCTGCATGCCGAGCGCATCGACGTGACCGAGGAGCTGGTGCGTCTGGCCGCGCACGTCGACGCCCTCGATACGCTGATCGCCAGCTCCGACGATCAGCTCGGACGCAAGTTCGAGTTCCTGCTGCAGGAGATCGGCCGCGAGGTCAATACCACCGGCTCGAAGAGCAACGACACCACGCTGACCAATCTGGTCCTCGAGGCCAAATCTTTGGTCGAGCAGATGAAGGAACAGTCCGCGAACCTCTGTTGAGTGATGCAGTCAACGGCGACGCACCGCGCGCGGCCGCGTCGTGCCGTTGACCCCCGCCCGGCGCTGGGATCCTGCGACCATGGCGAAGCGTATTCCCCTGCCACGGATCGAGCGCTGCCCGCAGTGTTCCTTCCGCTTCCGGGGCCGGCCTGAGGACCACCAGCATCTCAGCCCGCTCGGCCGCAAGCTCCAGTGGTGTGGCTACCTCGCGGTCTTCCCCGCCATGGCGGCGGTCATCGCCTTCCTGCACTTCACCCGCCAGGATGATGGGCGCATGCTCGAATTCACCGGCCGTGCGAACTTCATCATGCTGGCGATCTTCACACCTTCGATCGTGCTGTTCTTCATCTCCGTGTGGGTGCCGAAATGGTTCACCTACCGTTGCCCGCAGTGCAGTTGGGAGCGCACGCTGAAAGCCGGCACGTCACCTCCCGAACCATCCCCCGAGGACCGAGCGCCACCCTCATCGAGCGCCGGATGACCCGCCTCCAGGCCGCGCACGGCGTAGCCGTGCGGTGAGCGCAGCGAACCAGCACCGCAGGTGCGAGCGGCCGCCCGTCAGCCGCAAGACCGCGCCCTGGCGCGGCCGCCGTCTGCCACCGGTACGAAGGGGGGAGTG
>JANPIY010000405.1:0-5537 GCA_031425255.1 Planctomycetota bacterium | reverse complement strand
GCCCAGGTGCCGTGACCGAGTGTGCGCAGGCCCTCGGCCGCTGCCGGCACCTGCTCGCCCTTCGCCAGCAGGCCGGCCAGGGCGTTCGCCACCGCGGCGGGATCGGCACCGGTGGCCAGCGCCGCGCTGATCGCCGCGCGGCGCAGACCGCCCTCGTCATCCGTCGCCAGGATCACGCTCGATGAGGGTGCCGGTGCCGCCTGGCGGTCGCTGCGCGCGAGCTCATGGCGCTCGCCATCGAGTACGATCAGCGAGAACTGGTCCAGGCGTCTGCCCAGGCCGTCGTCGGTGCGATTCCATACCGTCACCGACTCGATGGGCTGGGCGCTGCCGAGGTCGACCTCCCACCACGGCTGATCCTCGTTCTCGTTGCTGTGGGTCGAGGTGCCCGCGCCGAAGGAACCGTCGGTCCTGCCGTCGATCGCCCGCTTGGCCTCGCCACCATACGCGGTGCTCGATTGGCGGGCGGTGCCACGGCCGGCGATGTTGACGCCTCCGCTGATGACTTCGACCTCGGCCAGGGTCAAGGTGCCCTGGTGCGGCAGCTGCACCCGCACGAAACGGCCGGGGGCACCTTTTTTTCCGCTCATCGTCTGCGCCAGCGCCGGGGGCAGCTCGCCCAGCAATGGCAGGACCCTGGCCGCCGCCGCCGCACGCAGCTTGGGATCGCTGAGCAGCGCCACCGCACCGAGGCGATCGGTGAGGGCGCCTGGATCGTTGCCGGCGAGATCCCACTGGGCGTCAACCGCCTGATCGGCGATCATCAGCGCGGCGATACCGGCCTGACGCACCAACGGCGTCTGGCGGGCGTCGCTCAACCAGGTGATGGTGGTGCGACCCTGCGCCAACACTTCTGCCGGTTGGCGGACGAGCATGGCACAGGCGTCCTGGAGGGCCTTGCCACCCTCCTTGAGCAGCGGCTGCATGAGATCGAGCAGGGTCGCCAACGGTGTGGTGCCGCGTTGTTTCGCCAGGGCCGCCAGAGCTTCCTGGCGCATGGCGAGGGGCGCGTCGGCGCGCGCGAACATCGCGCGATAGACCCCCTCGCTGGGCGGCAGCTTGGCCAACCCGCTTGTCGGCACGCTGGCGAGGATGTAGTCGATGCCGGCCGGATTGCCGGCCGCCAGCGGCTTGCCGGCGCCGATCGCCGGCTTCCACCAGCGCTCGAGCTGGTGCATGGTCTGCTTGAGCACGTAGTCGAGGTAGTAGTCGGTCGGCTGGGTGAGCGCGAGCAGGGCGACGTCGGCGGCCTCCCACTGTTCAAAGAAGCTGCAGGCGCGCACGGCCTCGACGCGCACGCGCGGGTGTTCATCGCCGACCTGGACCTTGAGCAGGGCGAGCGCGTCGCTGATGCGCTCGCGCTGATAACACAGCACGTGGGTCGCCGCCGCCCGGGCGCGGTGGTCGGGCGAACGCAGCAGGCGTTTGAGCAGCGCCACGTCGACGACGTTGTGCCACTGCTTGACCCACAAGGCTTCGCAGAGCTGGTGCTGGTACTTGGCGTGTCCGGCATCGAGGCCGGCGACCCAGCGATCGACCGCGGCCATGACCTTGGCGGTGTCGTGACGACCGAGTTCGATCTTGGCCAACTCGCGGGTGTGGTCCTCGTTGACGGTGAGCAACGCGAGCAGAGCTGCGATCGGCTCACCGGCGATCTTCACTGCGGGAATGGTGCGGCCGTCATAGGTCACGCGGTAGAGCCGGCCGTGACTGTGATCGCGCACCGGGTCACGGAGGTGGTGCTGCATGTGGCCGATGATGGCGTTCGACCAGTCGGCGACGTAGAGCGCGCCGTCCGGGCCCACCGCCACCGCGGTCGGACGGAAGTTGGGATCGCTGGAGCTGAGCAGGTTCTCCTGGCTGACGCCTTTGAGGCCGGAACCATCCTCTTCGATCCTGGCGCGGAAGATGCCCTGCAGGCCGATGACGTTGAGGTTGAGGAAGTTGCCGTCGTACTCCGCCGGCCAGGCGCTGCTCGAGAGGATGCCGGTCCCAGGGCAGGGCCGTGAGGGATTGGGCCAGAAGTTCTTCACCCCGGGATGTTTCGCGCCGGTGCCGTCGAGGCGTCCGCTGATCGCCGGCCCCCAGTAGTTGTTGTTGCCGGTGGCGTCGGTGACGAAGTCGTTGCCCCAGGCGTCGAAGATGCGGCCATGCGGATTGGCGAAACCATAGGCGATGTAGCGCTCGAAACGGTGCGCGCGCGGTTCATAGCGGTAGATCGCGCCGTCCTGGTTGCGCACGACGCCGGCGGCGGTCTCGACCTGCGAGCGGTGGAACACGCCGTCGCTGAGGAAGGTGGCTCCCCCTGGGGAATAGCACATGGCGTTGGTCTGGTGGTGCGAGTCGGCGCTGTCGAGGCCGCCGAGCACGCGCGTGCGCTGGCCGGCGAGACCGGTCTTGGGGTCGGTGGCGACGTACCACAGATCGGGCGCCTGCATCAGCAGGATGCCATCCTTATGGAACTGGAAACCGGTCGGGCAGTTCAGCTGGTCGAGGTAGGTGATGCAGGTGTCCGCCTTCCCGTCGTGATCGCTGTCCTCGAAGATCAGCACGCTGTCGCCCTTGGGATCCGACGGCGTCCGGCCTGGGTAGGTCTTCCAGGCGCAGACCCACAAACGGCCCTTGGCATCCCATGACATCTGCACCGGGTTCACCAGCTCGGAGAATTTCTCCTCGCTGGCGAAGAGGTTTACTTTCAGTCCCGGCGCCAGCTTCATCTTGGCGATGGCGGCCTCGCCATCGAGGTAGGTTTGAGCGTCCGGCTTGTTGGTCTTCACCGCCGTGATGGCCGGCAGGTTGTCGTCTTTGGCCATCAACGACTGGCCCTGCGCCGCCGCCCAGATCACGCGGTCGCGGTTGGCGGTCATCACGTCGCGCACCGCCATCTCCTCCTGCATCACCTTCTGGTTGGTGATGCCATCGAAGGTCAGGTGCGAGCGACCACCATAGACGTTGAAGCCGTCGACCGTGCGGTAGCGGCTGAACCACATCGCATTGCGGCTCTGCACCGCGGCGCGGATGCGTTTGAGCTCGCCATCGACCGCGGGAGCAGCGGTGCCGTTGAGCGCCTGGAACATCGCTGGCGCCAGGGCTTCGTAGCCGGCGTCGCTGAGATGGATGCCGTTGATGGTCAGCGGTGTGCGCGCCTTGGCATAGGCGTCCTTGGAAATCGCGAAGAGGTCGATGACGGGCACGTCGAGGTGGCCCGCGACCTCGGTGATGGCGGCCGCGTAGAGCGCGAGGTTGGTATTCAGCGCCGTGGCATCCTGCCAGTCGGGATCGGTGCCCTTCTCCGCCGCGACGGGAGTGAACAGCACCAGCCTGGGCGCACCCTTGCCGCTGTAGTTCGCCACCTGGGCCTGATGGAGGAACTGGTGCAAGCGGCCTTTGAACGCGGCCACGCCCTCGGGCCCGGCGAACGATTCATTGAAACCGAAGAACGCCCACACCACGTCGGCCTTGACCCGCGTGAGCCAAGCGTCGGGTGAGCCGAAATCCTCTGAACGCATGCGGGTCTCGACCTCGTCGCCGGTGAAGCCGAGATTGCGGAACACCAGGTCGGCGGTCGGGTTGGCCTTGGCGAACAGCGCTTCGAGGGTGCCATCATGCTGCATGCGATCGGCGAGACCGCCGCCGATGATGGCGATGTGGTCGTTCTTTTTCAGCGTGGCCGCGCCGCCCTCGGCAGCGCAGGCGAGCGTGCTCCAGGTGCAGGCGGAGAGGACGGCGAGGCGGGTGAACGTACGCATGGGGCGAGAGATCCTTGGACGGTGGCCGTCAGGTATACCGCAGGCTTGCGCTGCACGGGTGATCGTCAGGCGACGACAGTGGTCTGACCACGTAAGGGATGGTGATACCGGGCGGGGGTAGGGACGTTGTGCCACCACGCCGCCTCGCGCCTGCGTCACCGAGCGCAAACATCCGCCCGCGATCGAGGTATCCCTTGAACCCTGGAACATTCCGGGAGTCTCACCACCTCGCTGACGCCTCGTCGGCGTCACCCCGCGACCAGACCTCGAAAGGTTTCATCTCATGCGCACTCCCCTCCGCTTCATCCTCGCCTCGGTCGCCATGATGGCTGGCATCGGCGCCCTCGACGCGGCGGATGTGAAACCGCTGAAGGTGTTCTTCCTCACCCAGTCCGGCGGCTTCCAGCATTCGGTGGTGAAGCGTCCGGCGCAGGACAAGTTGTCGCTGGCCGAGGAGACCCTGACCGCCATCGGCAAGGACAGCGGCGTCTTCACCGTGCAGTGTTCGAAGGATGCGACGCTGGTGACGCCGGCGCTGCTGAAGGACCTCGACGTGATGGTGTTCTACTCCACCGGCGGGATCCTAGGCAAGAACGAGCCGGTGAAGGCCAAGACTCCGGAAGAGGAGTGGGTCCAGAAGAACGAGCCGATCCCCTTCACCGAGGACACCTGGAACGCCTACGACGCCTGGCTGAAGTCCGGCAAGGCCATGGTCGGCATCCACAGCGCGACCGATACCGGCGGCAACTTCAAACCGTTCTACTCGCTGATCAACGGCAGCTTCGCCGGCCATCCCTGGAATTCAGGCACCGAGGTGACCTTCACCAACCACGAGCCGACGCATCCGACGGTGGCGATGTGGCCGGCCGAGTTCGGCTTCAAGGAGGAGATCTATCAGTACAAGAATTATGATATGGCGGCGGTGCGCGTGCTGTTGTCGCTGAATATGGAGAAGACCGGTCTCAAGATGCCGCGCCTGGTGCCAGTGTCGTGGGTGCGCGATTACGACAAAGGCCGGCTGTTCTACACCAACCTCGGTCACAACGAATCGACCTGGAAGAATCCGCTCTTCCATCAGCATCTGCTCGCCGGTGTGAAGTGGGCCGCCAAGCTGGTCGATGGCCCGGCTAAGCCGAACCCCGAGCTGCAGCTCGAACTGGAAAAGAAATCGCGCGCCGCCGGCTTCAAGGCCGCGGTCGCCGATCTCGCGCAGCTCAGCGGCAAGGACGTCGCCACGCTCCAGGGTGCGTGGGACAAGGCCGTGGCCGCTGACGCCGGCCAGGCCGACCAGCTGTTCGGCATGATCGAGAACGCGCGCAAGATCGACGCTAAGAAGGAAGCCGACAAACGCACCGCCGAGATCGCCAAGGCCGTCGAGGCGTTGCTGTCCGCTGGGAAGTGATCGGTTCTGACCGTCTTGCGGGTGGTCCTGATGCCGTGATGGCCAGCGAGACCTGAGCAAACCGCAGAGGGCGCGGAGGGCGCAGAGCTTGGGAGATTCCATCTCTGCGTCCTCTGCGCCCTCTGCGGTTTTGAAGAGCCTTCCCGCTGAGACGGCTGTGAGCGGGCGCATCGTAACCTGGCCACCGGCGTCTGGATGATTGCCCCTGGCCGGCTGGCAGCCGGCGGTCAATGCTGTTTAGCTAACGCAACGAAGAGGGGGAAAGGCATAGCCACAGAGCTCACAGAGAGCACAGAGAGCACAGAGCTGGAGAATTGCCCCTCTCTGTGCTCTCTGAGGGCTCTGTGGCTGGTTGTCCTTCTCCTGACTTTAGGATTCGGGCTTGG
>JANPIY010000404.1:0-24355 GCA_031425255.1 Planctomycetota bacterium | reverse complement strand
CGCGCCTCGGAGGCATGCACTCCCGTCCAATCGATGGCGACTCCGGAGAGCCAGAGACGGCCGAGCGCCTCCATCAACGTCGCCGTATCGCTGACCGGCTGCGCCTGCTCAGCGGATTCGGCAGGCGTCGGCAGTGACGGGACCATCAGTCGGCGGTCATCGCCCGCGGCCTGGCGCGCCAGCGTGGTCAAGGTGCGCCCAGGGCCGACTTCGACGAAGTGGTGCGTGCGCTCACGCCGGAGCGTCGCACAGGCATCGGCGAAACGCACCGTCGCGCGCACGTGCCGCACCCAGTACTGCGGATCGGTGGCTTCCGCCGCGGTGAGCCAGGTGCCACTGACGCACGAGACGATGGGGATCGCTGGCGGCGACAGCCGGACCGTCGCCACCGCCTCGGCGAAGCCCGGCAGGATCGCATCCATCATCGCCGAGTGGAAGGCGTGCGAGGTCTTCAGCGGCCGGCTCACCGTGCCGGCGGCGACCAAGCGTTGCTCCAGCGTCGCGATGGCCGCCACCGGACCGGAGGCGACACACAGCTGCGGACCGTTGACCGCGGCGACGCTGCAGCCCTCCGGCAGCAGCGGCAACAGTTCCGCCTCGCTCAGGCGCACCGACAACATGGTGCCCCCCGGCAAGGCCTGGATCAGGCGGCCGCGCAGTGCGACCAGGCGTAGGGCATCGGCCTCGCCCATGATGCCGGCGAGCACGGCGGCGACGTATTCGCCGACGCTGTGCCCGATGCAGGCCTGCGGCGTCACGCCCCAGGCCTGCCACAGGCGTGCCATGGCCAGGCCGATGATGAACAGCGCGGGTTGGGCGACCTCGGTCTGACGCAGGCGTTCGTGCGCCACCGCGATGGCGGTAGAGGGAAACAAAACGGTGCGCAGATCGAACCCGAGATGCACCTCCGCCAACGCGCACAGGCGATCGATCTCTTTGCTGAACACCGCCTCGCTGCGGTAGATGCCGGCGGCCATGCCGGCGTGCTGGGAACCCTGCCCTGGGAAGAGGAAGGCGACGGTGGCATCGCTCGCAGCGCTACCGCTATGGATGCGTGCGGGCTCACTCAGGACGCGCACGGCGCCATCGCGTCCGTCGCAGACCGCCATGCGGCGGTGCTTGAAGGCGCGCCGGCCCACCTGCAACGTGTAGGCGACGTCGGCGAGCGGCTGCGGTGCACCGTCCTCCCCGCTGCGCAGATGATTTGCGAGCCGAGTGGACATCTGCTCGAGCGCCGCCGCGTTGCGCGCCGACCACACCAGCAGGTGGTGGGGTCGCGAGGTCGGCAGCACGTCCTGCGCTGGCGCCTCTTCCAGCACCACATGGGCGTTGGTGCCGCCGACCCCGAAGGCGCTGACCCCCGCGCGCAGCGGCTGGGGTCCGGTCCATGGCGCCAACGCCTGGGCGATGCGGAAGGGACTGGCGGCAAGATCGATCTTCGGATTCGCCACGTTGAAGTTCAGCACCGGCGGGATCTGCCGGTGTTGCAACTGCATGACGGTCTTGATCAGCCCGGTGACGCCGGCAGCGACGTCGAGGTGGCCGATGTGGCCCTTGCCGGTGCCGATGGTGCAGAATTGTCTGGCCGTGGTGCCGCGGCGGAAGGCCTGGGTCAATGCGGCGACCTCGATCGGATCGCCCAGCGGCGTGCCGGTGCCGTGCGCTTCGATGTAGCTGACGCTGGCGGGCTCGACCTCGGCGAGCGCCTGCGCCATGGCGATGACCGCGGCCTGGCCGTCGACGCTGGGCGCGGCGAAGCCTACTTTGCCGGCACCATCATTGTTCACTGCTGATCCACGGATCACCGCCAGGATACGATCGCCATCGGCGAGGGCGTCATCGAGGCGGCGCAGGGCGACGATCCCGACGCCATGACCGAACACCGTGCCCTGCGCCTGGGCATCGAACGGCCGGCAGCGCCCATCGGGCGAGACCATGGCGTCCTCGGCGTAGGGATAGTCGCGTTTCTGCGGGAAGGAAATCGACACGCCACCCGCGAGACAGATGTCGGCCTGGTACGACAACAGCGCCTGGCAGGCTTGCGCCACCGCCACTAGCGAGGTCGAGCAGGCGGTCTGCACCGCCATGCTCGGGCCACGCAGACCGAGCTTGTAGCTCACCCGCGTGGGCATGAAGTCCTTGTCGTTGCCGAGCATGGTCTGATAGGCGCCGACCTGGTACGAGCCCGCCAAGGCGGCGGCCTGGGCTTGCAGGTTGAAGAGCAGGTAGGTGTTGAGGCTGACGCCGGCGTAGACCCCGATCAGCCCAGGGAAGGTCGCCGGATCGCGGCCGGCATCCTCCAATGCATGCCAGGCGCATTGCAGGAACAGCCGGTGCTGGGGATCCATCAGCTCGGCTTCACGCGGGGTGATGCCGAAGAACTCCGCATCGAACTCGTCGACGTTGGCCAGCACGCCGCGGGCATTGACGTGCTGCACCCCTGGGAGGGCGGCGGCGTTGCTGTGTTCCAGCTCGGCGCCGGAGAAATGACCGATCGCATCCACGCCGGTACAGAGCAGGCGCCAGAACGCCGACACGTCGGCCGCACCTGGGAAGCGGCCGGCCATGCCGATGATGGCGAGGTGGTTGGCGGTATCGCTCATGGCTGGGCTCGGCCTGGGGGCGGTCGGCGGGCGGCGAGCTGGCGGCGGGCCCGCTGCGCGGCGTCATCCAGCGGCGCGTGAGCCGCGCCGGGTGATCCTGCGGTAGCGCCCGTCGCAGCGAGGTGGCGTGCCAGACTGCGCACGCTCGGGAACTGGAACAGGGCGGTGATCGGCAGGTCGGGATGGGAGCGCGCCAGCTCGGCATGCACCTCGGCCACCTGCAGCGAACTGGCGCCCAGGTCGAAGTAGTTGGCCTCGCCATCGATGGCGGTGGTCCCGAGGACGCGGCACCACACCGCGGCGACGGCATGTTCGACCGATGAAGCGGGAACCGCCTGGACCATCGTCGGCGTGGCGCCCGCTTCCGGCAGGGCACGGCGGTCGACCTTCCCATTGGGCGACAGCGGCATGCGTGGCAGGGTCATCCACGCCGCCGGCATCATGTGCTCGGGCAGGCGGCCCTTGAGGTGGTCACGCCAGGTCGCGGGATCGTGCGTGGCGCCCTCGTGCACCACGATATAGGCAACCAGATGCTGGCCGCCGCCACCCGGCTGCGGCCGCGCCACCACCACCGCTTCGCGGATGGTCGCATGGCTTTCGAGGGCGGCCTCGATCTCGCCAGGCTCGACGCGGAAACCGCGGATCTTCACCTGATGATCGATACGTCCCAGGTAGTCGATGCTGCCATCGGCACGCCAGCGCGCGAGGTCGCCGGTGCGGTACAGGCGGTCGCCGGGCAGCTCGGGGAACGGGTTGGCGATGAACTTGCTCGCCGTCAACGCAGCATCGTTGACGTAGCCGCCGCCGACGCCGATGCCGGTGACGCACAACTCGCCGGCCTCGTCCGCCAGGCACGGTTGACCGGCGTCATCGAGGATGGCGATGGCGGTGTTGGGCACCGGGCGTCCGATCGGCACGCTGACCGCCTCGCTGGTGTACTCGTTGGCGCTGAGCCGATGGAAGACGCAGATGTCGGTGCATTCGGTCGGGCCGTAGGTGTTGGCGACCTCGCAACGATGGCCCGTGGCCTGTTGCCAGGCGGCGAGGCGGCGGGTGGCGATCGGCTCGCCGCCGAGGAAGACGCAGCGCAGGGAGCGCAGACGCGTGGCCGCATCGTCGCCGTTGGCGAGTGGGTAGAACGCGCTGGGCGTGCAGTTGATCAGGGTGATACCACCGCCCGCGATATGTTTCATCAACGCTGCCGGCTCGAAGTGGCCGTTGGGGGCGAGGTGCAGTTGGCCGCCGGTCATCAACGGCGCGAAGAGGTTCTTCTGCGTCAGGTCGAAGCTGAAGGATGACATCAGCAGTACGCGATCGGCGGCGGTGATGGCGAAGTCGTTGATGAACCAGCGCATGAGATTGGTGAAACCGCGATGCACCACCCCGGCACCCTTGGGCTGGCCGGTGGAGCCGGAGGTGAAGATCACATAGATCAGCGCGTCGAGTGGACGTTCACCTGTCGGCGGTGCATCTCCCGGCAGGTCGTCCAGGCGCGGATCGCTCACCTCGATCGTGCGCTGGTCGCCGTTCCCATCGCCGGTGATGGTGAGCGCGGTGCGTGCCGCGCTGCGCATGTAGGCCAGCCGCTCGGCCGGATAGGAGGGATCGAGCGGGACGTAGGTGCAGCCGGCCTTGAGCACCGCGAGCACGGCCATGGGCAGCGCCGGGCTGCGCTCGAGCTGGATGCCGATGAGGTCCCCTGGGCGGGCGCCTCGTTCACGGATGAGATGAGCGAGGCGATTGGCCTGGCGGTCGAGCGCGCGGTAGCTCAGCACCACCGCTTGCCCGTCGCCCGCATCGCCGACTACCGCGGTGGCGTCGGGGCTGCGTACGACCTGATGCTCGAAAGCGAGGTCGACGCGATCCGCCACACTGAAGCGGCGGGTGACCCCATTGCAGGAACGCAGCCATTCCCGGCGAGTCGTCGTCGTATGCGGTTCAGGTGGCGGCATGGTGCGAGCTGATTTCAGCGATGTGATCGGGGCGAGGAACGATGGGCATAAGATGCACGCCACCGTTTGAATGCAACATCTGGGATGGGGAGTGGCTAACCTTGGGCGAACGGGAAGCAACGCTCGCACAGCCAACGAAGATGGAGTCGACCCGGTCCATGGCCTCAGAGTTCCAGCCGCTGGCGACGCAGACGGAAAGCCATCGCCGCCAGCAACAACGCCGCCGCGGTGGCACCGAAGCCGCAACCGCTGCCGCCCTCCCCGCCGTCGCTGGCCATGCCGGGAGGGACGGGACGCGTCACCACCTTGGGCTGCACCACGAACACCACGCTGGTGGTACTGCTGCCGTTGGCGTTGGCGGCACTGATCGCCGCCACGGTGGTACCGAGTTGGGAGGGCGTGCCGGTGATCAGTCCGCTGGTGGCATTGATGGCCAGCCCAGGGGGCAGAGCGGTGGCGGCATAACTGATCGCAGCCGGCAGGGCGACGATCTGGAAACTGAAGGGGGTCTCCAGGAAGCCCGTCACCGTCACCGCGCTGCTGATCACCGGCGCATTGGGGGCGGCCGCTGCCACCGTGAGCGTGACGGTCTGGGTGTCGGCGCCGACGATGTTGCTCGCCGTCACCGCGAAGGTCACGGTGCCGGCCAACGGTGGAGTGCCGCTCAGGATGCCCGTGGCAACGTGCAGGGTCAGCCAGGCGGGCAGTCCGCTGGCGGCATAGGCGGTCGGGAAATGATCGGCGGTGATGGCATAGGCGAAGGGGGTGCCGGCGGTGGCATCATCCACCGCGGTCGGGCTGGTGAGGACAGGTGGCGCATCGAGCGTTTCGGAGACCATGCCTCCCGGCAGGACCGCACCGACCAGCAGTTGAGAGCGCACCGTGCTGGGATCGACCGTGCCTGGAACCAGGGTGGTGACGATGGTACCAGCGTTCCTGATCACCGCGGCCTGGACGCTGAGGTCGGGCCGATCGAAGAAATGACTGTTCACCACCATGCCGGCATAGAGCTGGTTGAGCGGCACGGTGTCCGAGCGGCAGTTGAAGAAGAAGGTGTTGCGGTTGTGGTAGTGGGTGTGATTGGTCGGATTGCCGAGATCGACGAGGTCAGGCGTGTCGGCGGTGATGACCACGCTGCTGCCGCCCGCACGGCTGAAAGTGCAGCCTTCGAGATGCAGGTCCATGGAGGCCACGAAATCGGTCGCGCCGCTGGTGCTGTCCTCGAAAGCGCAGCCGACGAAGAAGAGATGGTCCCGCACCAGCACCGTGGGATGCCCGTTGTTGTTGCTGAAGACGCAATTGGTGAAGACCGTCGAGTAGTGCGATGACATGCGGATGGCCTGCGTCGTATGGTCGGCGAAGCGGCTGTTGATCCACATATTGCCGTTGCTCGGCCGGTTCGCGGCGAAGTCGATGGCGCGCTCGCAGGCGCTGATCTGGCATTGATAGAAGACGTTCTTGTCCATGTAACTCAGCCACGGTTCGTGGCCGGCGAAGGAACCCGATGGCGCATGCTGCCGGAAGCCGACGGGGCAGCGGGTGATGTTGAGGAAGTCGATCCAGTTGTTGTCCCAGGCGTAGCAGTTCTCGATCGCGATGCCGCTATCCGCCATGTCGCGGATGGTCACGTGCGAGATGGTCATGCCGCTGAACTGCGCCCCGCTGGTGGTGTGATGGATGCCGCACCGTCCACCCTGCAGGGTCACGTCGGCGAGCAGGATGGCGACCGCTTCGGTGGGCGCGCTCGGGTTGGTGCGGCGACTGGTGATGAGGTCGATGCCGCTGTTCAAGGCGATGAGCGCGGTGCGGTCGGCCCCCGCCCCAACCAGCCCCTGGTTGTTGGCGAGCACCAGCGGCCCATCGAGGTAGTAGATGCCCGGACCGAGCACGGCGATCCCGTTCGCCTCGATGTCCTGTTGGATGAGCGCGCGCGAGGAGGATTGGCTGGCGAGGCCGCTGTTCCAATTCGGACCCGCCGGATCGGGGATGGGATCGAAGCTGGGGCGTTCCCACGTCGGATCGTTGCGCGGCTTGGCCAGCGCATTCATCAATGCGTATTCCGGCACCGCGCCGAGCGGCGTGATCAGCGGCGCCTCGTTCAGCAGCATCACCTTGGTCGGGTCGTTGCTGGTATCGAGCAGGCGCAGGCGGGAGCCGCTCCCTTCGTTGCTGGGAGTGCCCAGGTCGGGATTGAAGTAGGTGATCACCGAACCGGCATTGCTGGCGCGTTGGACAGTATTGGGACCGATCGAGGTCGACATCAGATGGCCATGGAGCCACATCGAGGAGGCCCCCTGGTCGATGGCACGTCCGGTCGTCATCCGCCCGGTGGTGGCGAAGATCGAGAGGTCATCGATGTTGCGGAAGGTCATCGCTGTATGATTGCCGGTGTCGTAGGATTCGCAGTCGATGTAGACCAGGTTCAGATCGCGCTGATCGGCGACGCGGACGATGTCGGTGGAGGCACCCAGCGAGTTCATCCACAGCAGGACGTTGCCACGGCAGTCCGGTCGTGCGGCGGCCCGCCCGCGGATGCTGAGCAGGGGCGACACCGAATGGGCGTAGAGCCGCACCAGCCGGTTGCCGCTCCAGTGGCCGCTGGCGGAATGATCGACCACCCATTGGCTGAAGCTGTTGTCGAGGAAGAGATTGTTCTCCAGCGTCCCGCCATCGACGGTGATGGTGGAATAGGTGACGTGGCGGAACACGTTGTACGACGTCACCAGTTCCGACGGCGGAAACACCAGGTTCCCGTGCACCGCGCTGAGTACCGCCCCGGTGGTGCCCGGCTCGATCTCCATGGTCGGCATATTGTTGCCCAGACCGTAGATGCGGTTGCCGCTGCGGATCACCAGTTTGGCCAGGTTGCTGCGCGTGCCGTAGTCGCCGGTGGCCAGGCGGATGACGCCGTGGAGATCGAGCAGCACCTGCAGATCGTCGCGCTGCGTCAGCGGGACGAGGAATGCCTCCTGCGGATAGAAGTGATTGCGTGGCACCTCCACGGCGCCCGTTGGCGCGGCCGGGCCCAGCAGGAGCAAGCCCACGAGGACGATGAGAGCCTTCATGCGATCCTGCTCCATGGTGATGCGTCCTGGGCGCTGAAGTTGATCCATGCTCATCGCTGTGGCGTCGCGGTGATGAACATCCGCCGTACGCGTCCCCACACCCGGCGATTGAGCTGGAGCAGGGTCAGCAGGCGGCGATGGGGACCGGTGATCACTCGCCACAGGTGATGACGCAGCCACTCACCCATGGTGAAGGTGCCACGGAAACGGCGCAGGAAGGCCGCCATCTCCTCGCCCCCCCGGCTGCTGATGCTGGCGGTCTTGCAGCCGTCGTGCAGGACGAAGTTGCCCCAGGTCTCGTCGACATACCGGACCTTGGCCACCCGGGACATGCGCAGGATGAACTCGAGGTCCATGGTGTAGCGCAGCGCGACCTCATAGGGACCACACAGCGCATGGATCTGCCGGTCGTAGAAGTAGGCCGAGGGATTGGAGGGGAAGGGGAACAGCGGCGATGCGAGCATGAGCCGTTCGAAGGTCAGGGTATGTGGGCGGTTGACCGTGAGCACCGTGCCGTCGAGCGAGCGCAGATTGCAGTTGCCGACGAAGAAATGCAGATCCGGAGCATCGGCGAGCAGTCCCACCACGCGGGCGATGGTCTCCGGCTCGAAGTAGTCATCGACGTTGAGGAAGGTGATGGTGCGGTGGGTGGCCAGGGCGATGCCCTTGTTCATCGCATCCGATTGCCCGCGATCGGGTTCGCTCACCACGCGCAGATGGGAAAAACGCGTCCGGTAGCCGGCGAGGATCTCCAGCGTGCGGTCGCGTGACGCGCCATCCATGATCAGGTGTTCGACCGGAAGGGTGCCGATCTGCGCCGCGACCGATTCGACGCAGCGCGCGATGAAGGCCTCGCTGTTGAAGCACGGCGTGATGATGGTCAGCATCCGAGCCTCCGTTTCACTTTGCGGATGGTCTTGCGGAAGTGGTTGATGCCAAGGGTGTGCCGCAGGCCGTGCAAGGCGGCGTGGCGATTCCAGCTGTCACGATCGCGGAACGAATCGAGCAGGACCTGGATTGGTTTGCTCCCATCCGGCCAGTCGCCCGAATAATGGAGGTGGCTGATGCGTCTCCGCTCCCGGGCGTTGAGCAGGTGGATCAGGCGCAGGGGGTCGAGGTAGTCGCCCGCCCATGAACTGCCCCAGCCGTCGGGCGCCTTGCACAGATTGCGGATGCGCCACCCGCCGATCAGCGCCGCCAGGTGCAGCAGGGTCTGATCGTGTGGGATCACCACCTCCGGATGGCTCCCCATCCAGGCCAGCGCACGCTGGATGTCGGCCACCAGACGGGGGTCGCGCCGGCAGAGGAAATGACCGGCGGTCACCGCCTGTTCGAGCGCATCAGCGCCGAACGCTGCGGTCACCGCCTGCGGCTGACGGAAATTATAGATCCCCTTGGTGGTGTATTCCTCGTCCGCATGCACCAGATCCGGAGCGGGTCCAGTCCCGTTGGCGGTGAAGGGCGCGAAGAGCTCGCTCCAGTCCATCAGCGCGACGATGTCGTTGTCGCTATAGAGGAAGTGCTCCCAATCGCCGAAAAAAGCCAGGTAACGCAGCACGAATCCACGCGGACATGAGAGCCCCTTGACCAGGGTCTCGACCAGCGCGCGCCCTTCGGCGGGATAAGCCGACTCGGGGGTGACCTCGACCTCCGACAGCACCGCCTTCGCGGTGACCGGCTCGCCGCCATAGGGGATGAGCCGGATCGGCAGCCGGCAACCGCTCTGGCGGATCGAGTGGATGAGGTTCTCGCAATGGTCCTGGCTGCGGAGATTGGCGACCAGGTAGATGCCCTGCGTCATGACGGCCTCGTCTGGTTCATGAGGTAGGGGATGCCTTTGAGGTACATCACGTGCCGCACCGGACCGGTGAAATGGCGGACCTTGATGCGGGCATACTCGACATCGCGCTCGAAGACGAATTGGCGATCCAATGAGACCACATAATCGTCCCGGTCGAGCGCTTCGGCCTTGGCCGCACCCAGCAGCATGGCGACCAGGGTCTGTTCGCTGAACCAGCTGTCCTTGAGGCGGTCCCAGCCGGTGAAGCGTTCGAGGAAACCTTCGAGCATGCCGAGATCGAGGCAGCCGCGCGGCAAGGCGACCAGGCCGGAGTTCACCTGCTCGGGCAGGGCGATGCGCTGGGCGCCGATCGCTTCGAGGACCGCCGGTGAATAATTGCTGCCATAACGGTCGAGCATGTAGGAGGCCCGCCCCTGCCCCAGCCCATCCATCATCTGGGTGGGAAGATTGAAGGCGAGAACATCGGAGTCGCTGTAGATCGCCGGTCCATCCTGGCTCAGCGCCACCATCAAGGCCGCCTTGGCGCCGAGCGGAAAGGCCGGAATGAGCCGTCGTAGGTGAGTGCCGAGATCCTGCCGCCGGCTCAGCCACGGCCGCAACTCCTCGACCTGCATGCCGGGAAAATGATCCGCGAACATCCGGCGATGCTCAGCGGTGACGGCGCCATCGACGAAGAGCCGCGGCGTCACCTTGCCCTCGAGGACCTTCAGCCAGCTCCACAACGACCACACCGCATCATCCATGCAGCGGGGCACGGTGAGCACGTTGATGGTTGCCTCCGTACCGTAGGCGAAGGCACGCCGGACCTGGTCATGGCGAGCGAGAGCCGGGTAGGAGCGTTTGCGCTCATAGTACCAGAACAATCTAGTGATCATGATGGGCCCGCCTGAGACCGAGGATGAGGAACACCGCGTTGATCGCTATGAAGGGGATGTGGGGCACGATCGAGAAGGTCAGCATGCCACGAATGGTGTGCAGATCGAGCAACGGGATGAAGATCGCCTGCGACCCGATGGTGCTGAGGATGAACAGCCAGGAGTGGCGCAGCCAGGCGCGGGCGGAGTTGATCAGGAACAGCGATCCCGAGACCGCGCCGACACCGAGCAGGGCGAGCATCCAGGGGATGTCGCTTTCCAGGTTGGCGTATTGTTTGCCCAGCAGCCATACCAGTTCAGCACGGAAGACGTAGGCGGTCATCAGCGCGCAGATGACGACCGCATAATAACCCGCGAGGATGCCGATGATGAGTCGGGTCAGGCGTCGCGGGTCCTGGCAGCGGCCCACCCTGGGCATGAAAAAGTCCCCCAGGACCTCGAAGAAGAATGAGAAGAGGATGCCCAGCCGGCCGATCGCCGCGAACTCGGCGACATGGCTGATGGATCCCAGCCACGACATCAGCAGGTAGGGCACCTGATCCTGGACCGAGCTGTAGGCGGCGTTCGGCAATTGAGGCAGCACCACGCGGGTGGCATCGGAGAGGTCCTCTGGGCGCAGCTCGGGGCGTCGACCCTGCAGCACCAGACGATGGACCAGGCGATCCTGGACCGTGAGAGTGAGTGCGCTCGAGAGCAGCGCGATGGCCAGCAGCGTCACCACGTTCAGCAGATCGAAGGTATAGAACACCCCGATCAGCCCGAGCCGGCCGCAGGCGGCCGTCAGCTCGATCAGTTGCTGCCGGCGGAGATTCAGCGAGATGATCAGCAGTTCGCGGCAGAGCGTGCTGCGCGCATGCAGGATCATCATCAGCAGGGCGAGCAGCGTCAGACAGGCGATGGTCATGGGATTGCCCAGGTCCATCACGTGGCATTGGCTCGGCAGCGCCACCGCGACGATGACCAGTCCGATGGCGACCAGCCGGTTCTGCACGATCCTGCCGGCGGCATAGATCGAGCCCATGCGGCTGGGATCGTTCACATGCCGGCCACCGACCGATGAGATGAACATACCGACGCCGCACACCGCGATGTTGGCGGTCGCCATCACCACTGCGAAGAGCAGCGCATAGAAACCGTAATCCCACTTGGTGACCAGGTGGATGATGAGCAGGCCCTGCGCCAGTCCCAGGACCTTGGAGATGCCCTGCAGGAAGACGAATTCGCCAAACCGCCGGAGCTGTTCCCATCTCGGCATTACCGGCATGCGCGACGGTCGGGGGGACGGCTCGCCAGCGGTGTCCACGCGCAGGTCATGGTTGACGATTGATGAATCCGCGGATCGGCGTCAGCAGGATGATCTTGAGATCGAGCCACAGCGACCAGTTGCGGATATAAGCCAGATCGAGGTCGACCCGCCGACGCATGTCGTTGATGGTGCGGGTCTCACCGCGCGCGCCGTTGATCTGGGCCAGTCCGGTGATGCCGGGTTTGACGTAATGGCGGCGCATCAGTTCGGCGATCGAACCGGCGAACTGTTGATTGTGGCGGATGGCGTGCGGGCGTGGTCCGACGATCGACATGTCACCGACCAGCACGTTGATGAACTGCGGCAGCTCGTCGAGGCTGGTCTTGCGCAGGAGGCTGCCGATCGAGGTGATGCGGGCATCGCCCACCGTCGCCTGCTTGAAATCGTTGGGCGTCGGGTCCGCGCCCCGTTCATGATGGTCGCGATGGGGCGTGGGCGCCCGCTTGAGCTGCTGCAGCGTCTCACTCGTCAGCGTGCTGATGATCCCTTCCTGCGGAGTGGTGACCGGTCCCGCACGCGTCGGCTCGCGCCTAGTCTCGCGGGTCGGGGCTTCGGCGCCGTTGGAGGCCTTGATCGCGTGGACGCGCAGCGAGCGATGACGGCGGACCAGGGTGGCACTGCTGTCGCCATCACCGTCGACGTCGCCATCGGCCGCAGCTTCGGTGCCGACCGCGATCTCGATCGGCGGCAGGCCTTCTCCAGGGGTGTAATCGGGCGTAGGAGTCGGGTAGCGTGCGGGCGGGGTGGTGGTGAACGCGGGAAATGACGGCGGCGTGACGATGCCGTCGACGAACGCGGCGAGATGGTTGGCGACCGGCGTCGGCTCGCTGGCTTTGCGCGGCAGCGGCGCATGGGCGCTGCCGTTGGTGTCGTCAGGCGCCGGCGCCGGCGCCCCCGTGCCCGGTGTCGGCCCGGCCATCAAGCGGCCGGAAAGGCTCTTATGCTCCAGGGCCGGCAGCTTGGGATCCGCCACGATGGCCGCGGCCGCCGGCGACTGGTGGTACATGGTGCGGAACTTGATCACGCGGATGCGACGCCCACCCAGCCCATGACGGTCCTGCACGAAGAACACCGGACCTGGGCTGGTGAGCTTCACCATCGCCGCAACCACCAGCATCACCGGACTGATCAGCACCAGGATGATGCTGGCGAGGACCTTGTCCTCGATCCACTTGATCAGCAGGGCGCTGGGCGTGAACGGGCTGGACGACAGGTTGATCACCGGGCGCCCACCGAACTCGCCGATGCGCAGCGTGAACACCGGGATCTGCGAGAGGTCGGGGACGTACTGCACCACGACCGGGAAAGGCATCAGCTCGGTGATCACCGATGCCACCAGACGCTGGTCGTCGAGGCGACCGCAGACCATCACCCGCTGGGCCGAGAGGCGTTCCACCATCGAGACGAGATCGGCGCGGGTGCCGAGGGCGATGTTGTCATCGACTTCCTCGTCCAGCACCAGGCCGTCGCTGCAGAGCGCGATGACATCCAGGCCGAGCATGGGATGCGACGACACATGCCGGGCGAAGGCCAGGCACTGGGCGGGATCGCCGACCAGGATGGTGGTCTCCTGGCCATAGCCGTGTTTACGCCGCCAAGCCACCACCCAATACGCCACGATGCGGGTGGCGATCAGGGCGGTCACGACCCCGCAGATCCACGGCAGGATCGCCCAGGACGGACGCAGCTCGTGAATCTGGATGACATAGCCCGCGCTGAAGAGCAGCACGCAGACCCAGGCGAAGCACCAGAGGGCTTGGCTGATCCACAACCCGAGCCGGGCCTGCGTCAGGACGGCATAGGCTCCACCGAACAGGAAGACCATCAGACTGGAGGTGCCCAGGCCCAGCAGCAGGGTCAGACGCAAACCGTCGGGTCCCAGGTCGCGCTGGGTCCACCACCACGCCAAGCCACCGACCACCACCGCGATGTCGCTGATGACGAGGACGAGCTGTTTGATGTAGGAGGTTGGTGAATGATCGAGCATGGACGCGAGTCAGGTACGCGAGTTCTGGATCAGGTCGCGAAGGTGTCGAGCATAAGTACGCAAGATCGCACCGGCTTCATAGGTGGCTTGAACAAAACGTCGACCGGAATGGCCGCAGTGGCGGCGAAAGCTATCATCACCCAGCAATTGCTCCAGTGCTTCTGCCAACCGTTGCGGATCTTCCGGCTCCACTGCCACGCCACAGGCCGCCTGGATGACCACCTCAGCGAGATCGCTGCCCTCGGGCGCAGTCACCACCACCGGGCGGGCCACCGCCATGACATTCAACAGCTTGGAGGGCATCACCAGTCCGGCAGCGGCACGACGTTGCGGAATGCAGTGGATGTCGCCGGCACAGAGGAACTCGGCGAGTCGTTCCATTGGCACCAGCGGCACGAAACGGACAGCCGTCACTCCCAGGCTGAGCGCCATGCGCTCGAGGTCGCCGCGCTCGGCACCTTCGCCCGCGATCACCAGCACGTGAGGGATGCGCACCAGCCGGGCTGCTGCCAGCAGCACCTCGACCCCTTGTTTGCGTCCGAGGTTGCCGCTGTACATGATCACCAGGGCACGGTCGTCGAGGCCCCATTCCTGACGGTAGCGATTGGCGCCGTGCCATGGCCGCATCGCCGTCACGTCCGCCCAATTGGGGAACAGTCCGATCGCTTGACGGGTGCGGCACTTCGCTGCCAGCTTCCGGCGCATGGCCGCGCTGACGGTGGTGACCAGGGTCATGCGCGCGAGGATGAAGCGTTCCAGCCACAGCAGGATCCCGCCAAGCCGGCGCGGCAGCATGCCGAGTTCGAGCGCGGCATCGACCTGGAGGTCCTGGACATGCCAACACACCGGGATGCGCAGCTTCCAACCCAGGAACAACCCCAGCAGCCCGCCGAGGAACGGCGGCGCGATCACCACCAGCACGTCCGGGCGCCGACGTTGGCGGAAACTGCGCACCAGGGTCTGCCATAGGTAGGAGGCATCCAGGCGCATGCGCGCGCGGCCGGATACCGGGGCGCTGGGCACGTAGTGGCGCACCCGTTGCACCTCCACCCCATCCATCACTTCGTCGGCGCGGCCATGGCGGTAGTCCAGCCTGGCGTACGCTTCCGGAACCCGCCACCAGGGATAATGGGGAACTCCGGCGTGCACGGTCACCTGCCAACCATGAGCGGCGAACCAGGTCGCCATGCCGGTATTGTAGAACGGGATGCCGGTCGGCTCGGGCGCATAGTTGTAGGACAGGAGCGCCAGCCGGGGCGGCCGGTCGGGCTGATGGCTGGTCACGGTGGGGTGGAGCGCTGGCGTTCGCTGCGCTGTTCGTGTAGTTTGGCGTCGACCAGGAAACGGAACCAGAAGGCGTGCAGGGTGTGGTAGATCAAGCCGACTCGGCCATCGAGGATGCCGAGCTTGATGATGTAATTATAGAAGAAGAACAGGAACGGCCGCAGCAGCGACGGGGCCTTGTAATAGAGCTGATTCTTCAACCAGCGTTTACGTTGCCGCGGATCGCCACCCAGCGATCCCGTCAGCTGGTTATCGGCGACCTCGGCCTGCAGGATCTCGGCCGCCTCGGCGGTCGACCAGCGGTTGTGCGCCGCGGTCCAGCGTTCGATCGACACCAGCTGCAGGTCATGCATCAGCCCGTGCAGGCGCCCGGTGCCGCCCTCCATGACGAAGTGCTGATCGTACATGCGGTTCTCACACGCGCCTTTGCCGGCGCGGTAGAGCCGCAGATGCCAGTTGGGATTCATGTGCCCGTAACGGATCGGCTGGCCCAGGAAGTAGGTCAACCGACGGATGAGGTAGCCATCATGGGTCGGTGCTGCGATCGCCGCGCGGATGCTATCCGCGAGCTCTGCGCTGACGACCTCATCGGCATCCAGGTGCAGAACCCAGGCGTCCGGCGCGAGGGCGGCGTGCGCTTGCGCCCAGTTGCGTTGTGCGGCGTAGTGTTCGAAGGGATGCTGCACCACGTCGCAACCGTGGGCACCGGCCCACGCCACGGTGGTATCGGTGCTGAAGGAATCGACCACCAGGATGCGGCTGGCGATGGTGCGCACCGACTCCACCACCTTGGGCAACGACTCCTGCGCATTGAGTGTCAGGATGATGACCGTCAGCGGCGGCGGGGTGATCGGCGGAGCGGCGGTGCTCATCGCGGCAGTCAGCGCGGCAGGAGACGGTTCAGGTGCCATGGGAGCCATCCTTCATGGTGCGCGGGCGCAGCACCTTGCACGGGTTGCCGGCGCAGATGCTCCAGGCGGGCAGGTCCTTGCTCACCAGCGAACAGGCACCCACGACGGTGCCTTCGCCGATGGTTACCCCAGGCAGCACGAAGGCGCGGGCCGCGATCCAACATCCCGCGCCGATGGTGATCGGTTTCCACACCAACGGGAACAGCGGATCGGTGTGGTCATGGCTGCCGGTGCTCAGGCAGACCTGTTGCGAGATGACGGTGTGCGCCCCGATGGTGATGCGATCGTAGTTGTAGATCTCGGCCTGATCGCCGATCGCGCCGCCCCTGCCCATGGTCAGCAACCACGGTTGGAGGATACGCGCACTCGGCAGGATCAACGGGCGGCCGTCGATGGTGGCGCCGAACCGGCGCAGCACGAAGAGCCGCCAGCGGTTGCCCAGACGCTTGGGGGTCGGCCGAAAAACCAGCGTCCGCGCCAGCGCCCACAGCCCGCGCCGGAGCTTGGTCCGCAGGCTCCAACGCTGATTGCCGCGGTCGTAGTCGAAGGAGGGATTCGGCGTCATGGCGTATGGACCAGGGTGCGGAGGGTGTCGTCCAGGCGCGTGGCGGCGCCATCCATGGAGAAGCGGCGGGCGAAACAATCCACCGCGACGCTGGCCATGGCCTCGCGCTGAGCAGCGTTGAGCGCGGTCCAGGAACGCAGCAGCTGCGCGCATCCCGCAGCGTCGTCGTCGGCGACCAGTCCGGCACCGTCGTCGATGATCTCGCGCCAGATGTTCACCCGGTTGGAGATCAGTACCGGTAGCCCGCAGGCCAGCGCCTCCGCCACCGCGACGCCGAAGTTCTCCTGGTGGCTGGGCAGGATGAAGGCTTCGGCACAGCGGAACGCGCCCCATTTCTCCGCGCCCGACAACATGCCGGCCCAGGTGATGCGAGCGGCGGCGGGTCCGGCCAGTGCTTCGAGCCCGCTGCGCAGTTCATCGGGATCGGGTCCCGCCATCACCAGCGTGAGCGGACCACCATGATCGCGGAAGGCGCGCATCAGGAGATCGCAGCCCTTCTTCGGATTGATGCGCCCGAGGAACAACAGCAGCCGTTGGCCTGCCAACTGTGGGAAGCGGGCGAGGAACGCGGCGCGTTGGAGGTCGGCCTCGTCCGGCGGTGGCGCAGTGCCGAAACCGACCACCTGCTCATGGGCGCGGTACAACCAGAACGAACGGCGCGAAGCCAGACGCTCCTCCTCGGCGGTGAACAGCACCCGTGCGGCATCGCGCAGCACGCGGTACTCGCCCCACGGCCAGTACAGCCATTTCTTCAGGTGCTTGAGCGGATAGGTGCGCTTAAACCAGGGATCGAGCATGCCGTGCGGGAACACCGCATAGGGCACGCCGGCGCGCCGACAGGCGCGGCGGGCGGCGAAGCCGTGGTACTGCCACAGCCCGTGGACCAGCACGACCGAGAAGCGGGCGAGGTTGTCCGCCAGCCAGCGGTCCAATGCCGGACAACGGCCATAGGTGCCGGCGCACGGTCCCAGCAGATGCACCGGTCCCGGCATCGCGTGTTCCAACCCAGGAGCGTCGAGCGCGACCGTTTCCAGGGTGCAGCCGAGCGCCAGTTGGCTGGCCGCCAGGGTCCGGACGCCTTCGTAGGTGCCGCCGCTGCGCGGATCGATCGAGCGCAGCACGTGGAGGATCTTCATCGCAACGCCCGCTGGTAGAGCGCGAGGTAGCCATCGATCATCGCCGCGGTGGTGAAGGTGGCGGCATTGGCGAAGCCGGCGGCGATCAGCGCATCGCGTCGGGGCAGCGCCTGCGCGATGGCCGCGGCCGCCTGCGTCGGCGCGAGCGGATCGACCTGTACCGCCGTGTCGCCGGCGACCTCGGGCAGTGGCGGCCGGTTGGAGATGAAAACCGGGCATCCGGCCGCCTGGGCTTCGATGATGGGCCAGCCGAAGCCCTCCTGTAGCGAGGGGAAGATCAGGGCCTCGGCACCGCCGTAGAGCGCGTTCAGGGTCTGATTGTCGAGGTCGCTGCGCACGTGCAGGTGGTTCTCCAGGCGCTCGGCAGCGGCGACCGCCTGCAGGGCGGGGTCGAGCGCCTCGCCCACCATCACCAGGTGCAGGTCCTGGAACCCAGGCAGCCGGCGCAGCGCGCCCATGATGCGCAGCACGCCTGGGCGGTTCTTGTACCAGTGGTTGCCGCCGACATGCAGCAGGTAGCGCTGGCCGCTCGGCAGCGCGAGCGGCGCCAGGGCCGCGGCGATAGTGGCGGACGGCAGCGGGCGATAGGCATGGTTGAGGCCGTTCGCCACCACGCTGATCCGGTCTGCCGGCAATCCCGCCAGGCGCTGCACGTCGTCCTCGGTGGCATGCGAGACGCAGGCGACCAGGTGGGCCTGCTGCAGGCCGCGCAGGATCATCCGTTGCAGGCGCCGTCCGCTCCAGCGCGTAGGATTCTCGGCGAACTCGCCCAGCGCCGAGCGGACCGCCAGCAGGTCATGGCAGGTCACGACATGGGGGCGGCCGAGCAGATGCCGGCAGTACAGCGCATTGGAATGATCGAGGATGTGGACCACGTCGTGATCCGCAGCCGCACGCCGCAGTTCGCGCGGAAAACGGATGAGCTTGTCGCCATAGCCCAGCCACTTGCCCACCCGCGAATTCGCCGCGTGCGCGCCCAGCAGGTGTGGCTCCGGCCGCAGCAACGTCACCGCCAGCCCGCGCGCACTCAGTTCGCGCTGCATGAGGTCGGCGAAGCGCAACATGCTCTGTTGGCGATCGGGCGCGTAGTTGCCGACCAGCAGCACACGCGGCCGTGCACCCGGCGATGTGCCCGCCATCGCCAGACGCCCGTCGGGGGCGCTGTGATCAAGCGTGCTCATCGCACTCCTCGCTGGTATTGATCGCCGCCAGGGTGAGTCCGGCGAAGATCCAGCCATAGCCATTGATCGAGCCCTGCAGGGTGAGCTGGCCGACCAACAGCATGGGGACGGTGAAGCTGCACAGCAGCAGCGGGATGGCGTCGCGCCGTTCGCGGATGCAGCGCACACCCTGCCACAGCATCCAGCCGCAGAGGACGAAACGCAGGGCCATGTAGCCCAGGCCGAAGACGAGACCGGTCTCCAGCACCACCCGCGGGAACTCGTCCTCGGCCATGGTGAAGCTCTGTTGCCCGGTACTGACCATCGAGCCACCACCGCTGCCGGCGCCCAGACCGTGGCCGAAGAATCCCGCCTCCTCGCCGACGACGAATCCGGCGAGGAAGGTGAACAGCATGCGGTGTCCGCTGTCTTCATGCTGCGAGGCGACCTGCGAACGTTCGGCCATCAGCTCGAGCGCCTGCGGGTAGAACACCACCAGCCCACCGATCAGGCTGCAGGTCATCAGCACGACGCTGGCGTGCACCGCCAGGCGTTGCTGCGCCAACGGCCGCACCGTCTCGCAAGCGAATGCCATCAAGCCGGTGACGGCCGCATACATGAAGGCCATGCGGGCGCCGCTGGTCGCCAGACACGTGGCCGCCCCGGCGGCGCCGACACCGACCACCCATTTGGGCATGCCGCGGGTGAAGGCCGCCGCCGCCAGACAGGCCAGCGAGGCGCCGACGAAACAGACGAAGCCGGAGGTGAAGGTGAAGGTCCCAGAGGTCCGCACGACGCCCTGCGCCACGGTGAACACGTCGCCCCCGCCGATCTGGCGATTGATCCAGGCGTCGGCGGGTGAGCGCCATTGGATGAAGGCCAATACCGCCATCGGTCCTGCGATCAGCAACGACCAGCGGATCATCCGCTCGACGTCGGCGCGCCGCAGCACGGCGGTGATCACCAGGGCGAAGAACAGGTAGTAGAAATAATTGCGCCAGCCGAACGCCACCGTGATAGGGCTGAGGTTGTAGGCGATGACGTGGTAGCCGCCCAGGAACACCGCCACGCAGGACATGATCAACACGACGGTGGTCAGCGGTGTGCACTGCATCAGGCGGTGACGCAGGCAGAGGTACAGGCTCAGGGCGACGAAGGGATCGCGGATGAAGAACAGCACCTTGTGGATCGGCTCCAGCGCCCACTTGCGCAGCGCGCCTTCGATCACCAGCAGCACATAGGTGGTCAGCACCAGGTTGACCACCGTGCGCCGCGCCTGCTCGCGCGCGGGATCGGCCAGGCTCATCGCCGCCGCGGTCCAGGCGGGTGCGAGGCTGGTCATGGCGTGCCCAGCGCCTGGCGCAGATCGTGGCGGAAGGAATCCCACCCGCGTCGTCGCGCGCGCGCCAGGGCCTGGCCGCCGAGCTGGGCGAGCAGGGTGCGGTCGGCACGCAGGCCTTCCAGCCGTGCGCTGATCGCGGCGGCATCGCGGATGGGCACGATGTAACCATCCTCCTGGTCGGTGATCAGGTCAGGGCCGGCGGTGTGCGGCGTGGTGATCACCACCAGTCCTTGCGACATCGCCTCGGTGATGACCAGGCCGAAACCCTCGAACAGCGAGGGGAAGACCAGCACGTCGTGCGTGCGCATCAACGCCAGGATCTGATCATGCGGCAGGGAGCTCAGATGGTGATGGCCGGCCAACGCCTGGTCGAGTGCTGGACAGTCCGCCACGCGGCTGCCGACCACGGTCAGGTGCACGCCCTGGCCCAAGGCGCCGACGGCGGCGAAGAGATAGCTGAGCCCCTTGCGCTGGGACAGGCTGCCGACGTAGAGCACGCGCAGGGGGCCTTCGCTGCTCCACGTGCGCGCGGTGTCCGGCGGTGTGGGCGCACCATAAGGCACCACGCGGATCGGCGCGAGAGCACCCGGATATCGCCCCAGGGTGGCGGCGGTGAAACGCGACGCGACCACGATCAACTCGGCGCCCGCCAGCTCCTCGTCCTTGCGCTCGCGTTTGGCTGCGCTGTCACGAGTGCCCACCAGGGTCGCGGCCCACGCGGGTTCGGCCTCCTGCTCGATCCGGCAGATCTCGTCGAAGGCGCGCCAGTAACCGATCGGCAGATCATAGATGCGTTTCCGCCCGAGCCGTTTCGCCGCAGCGAAGGTGGCGGCCGCGCCATCTTCGTAGGCATAGACCGCGCTCAGTCGGGGTTGCCGTTCCAGTCGCCGGGCGACGCGACGGTCGAGCGCCTGATAGACCGCATCGACCGAACACCACCCGCTCTCATGCGCGCTTGGCCCATGCCAGCCCAGCCGGCGGCTGCCCAGGCGGGCCAGTTCCCGCCAGGCGTGGGTATGGATGGACGGACGCAGGGCCTCGGGAAAGGCCCGCCGGGCGGCTTCGCTGCGCACCGCGCCGGGCAGCAGGCGGGAGGTGAAGCTGTTGGGATCGAACGCCAGGCAGGTCCACAGTTCCCCCAGCAATCCCGCCTCGTACAGGGCGAGGGCGCTGTGGCGGACGTTCTGGTTGCCGGTGGGATGACTCAGGAGGAACACGGTCGGGCTCAACGATCCAACGGGGCGGGCAGCACGCCGGTAAGCATCCAGGTGATCACCGCTCGCGTCAGCGGCGCGCGGCCATGGCCGCGATACCAGTCATGGGCCCGGACGCCGACCTCGCAGGTGGAGGAGGTGGGAGTCGTGGTGGCGTCGAGCATGGAATAACCAGGGACCAGGCCATCCGCCGCCAAGTGGCCGCCCTCGCACAACGGGACCACCCCATGCGCGGCGTACGCCGCCATCACGCCGGACTTGGCTAGTGGGCTGCCATCATTGTGGATCACGCCCAGGCGCACGGTCATCAGCAGGCGCGACAGCTCCGCCGCCGGCAGCAGCCCGTGGCAGATGGTGCGCAGTCCAGCCCAGGCGGGCGGTGATGACAGCGGCGCGCCGACGTCGTGGAGTTCATTGATGCGCAAACGCGCGCACCAGGCGATCAGGTCATCGCGCATGCTGGTGTAGGCCCGTTGCCGATTGACCGCCCGGCCGAACACCACCAGCGCCGGAGCGCGGACATGCGAGGGCGGTACCGCCAGCGGTTCACCGATGTTCGACAACACTGGCCAGCAGGGGACCGCCCGGCCCAGCACCCGCGTCAACCACGCGCCGTAGCGGTGATTGCTGGTCCAGCAGCCATCGGCGAGGTGCGCCAGACGGGCCGACAACGCGCGCTGTGACGCCGAATACCAGAACGCCTTGCGCCACGGCCAGGCCATGGCGTACAGCTCATGGAACATCACCAGCAGACGGCGCCCGCGCCCTTGTACCCGCCAGCGGGTGAGCCCATCGATCAACCAATGGGGACATCCGCGGGTCGGCTCGTAGGCATAATTGACGAAGTGCACCAGCACCTGGTCATGGTCGGCGAGGGCGTCCACCAGCGCCTGCGCGGTGCGCGCGGGCAGCACCGTCGTCGGCAACGGACCCTCGCCACAGCGCCACCCGGGATCACCCACCAGGTAGTGGCAGGCGACCCCGGCCTCGGTCAGACCGGCGCCGAGCAGCGCGGCATAATCGCCCAGGCCATCGATGGCCGGCGGCAGGCGCGGGACCAGTTGCAGCAGCGCGTTCATGCGCGGCGCATGAACCGTCCGATGGCGGCACCGAGTTTGAGATCCAGTCGTTTCCACCACTGGGCGGCCGGGCTGACGATGCGGATCGGGGTCGTCACGTTTTGCCAATACCACTTGTCCGGCTGGGTCGGCGGCCGACCTCCGAGGGCCTCCTTGAGGAAGGCCTTGTCCCACGGTTTGGGTCGGCCCTGGGCGTGCGAGAGCAGGTAGCCGCCGGGAATGAAATCCATGCCGTCCTGGCCGATCACCGACACCGGTACGGCAGTACCATCGAGCACCGCATTGAGCGCGTCCTGATCGGTCATGTGGAAGAGGAAGGTGCGATCCTGGGGGAATGCGGTGCCGAGGCCGCCGATGGCGGGCGCCATCAGCTCCTGCGCCCGCGCCCACTCCTCCAGCAGCGCGCGATGACTCCGCGACACGCCGATGAAACCGCCGTTGACGTAGACCGTCATCTGCCGCCGGAAGCTCAACCCCAGTGGGCTATAGTAGCGTTCCCATTGACGGCGCAGCGGGTGGCCGACCGGGCACTGGGCATTGATGTCGGCGCACACCGACACCGCGTCGCTGGTCCAGGACTCGATGAAGTCCCAGCGGCACTTCACCACGATGTCGGGATCGATGTAGAAGATCCGCTCGGCCTGCGGAAAGACCTGATCGAGCAGCCGGAGCATGAACTGCGGTTTGTGATTGGTGAAATGATCGCTCGTCTCCATGCGGATGAAGTGCAGGGTCAGCCCGCCGACCCGCCAGCGCTCGCCGGCGACCTCGACCGTGCACTGCCCCAGCCACTCCGGCAGCGGACCGCGATAACCGATGCAGAAGGTGCCGGTGAAGCCGGCGGCGACCAGCGAGTTGGTCAGCGCCCCGACCCCGAGGGCGTATCGCTTCTCGAACATCGTACAGATCACCGAGGTGCTGGTCATGTGGGGTCGCATATCGAGGGGGATGATCGGGATGGCATCCGGGTTGTCAGGACCAGGAGCTCAGATGAGGAGGACAATTCCAACCGCAGAGGACGCAGCGTTGCGAAAACACACCTCTGCGCTCTCTGCGGTGTGACCAGTTGTCGCGAAAGTCTTCCGGCAGAAAGAACGCACCCGCAAAGCGCGTAGCTGGAAAAGTCCATGCTTCGCCAGGTGGTGGGAACGCTCCGCGCGCGTCGCCTGGGCGTGCGCGCGCACGGCGTCGGAAACCCATGATGGCCATCAGGCGGAACGGAGATCGTCGCGGGCTGGAATCAGAAACGGCTATCGGGGATGTTGATGGTATCGCCGGCCACCAGCACCGGTTCGGGTACCTGGATCTCGCCGTTGAGGATGCCCTGGACGTTGATGACCCGCATACGCTCGCCCACCCGGATCAGCTGCACCTGATCACGGCGGGCGAACTGCTCGAAGCCACCCGCCAAGGTGATGACCTTCGATACCGTCAACTGCTCATTGGGCGGGATGGTGAAGGCGCCGCTGTTCCTCACCTTGCCGGTGACGTAGACCCGCTGCACGCCGAGGCGGGGAACGCTGAGCATGTCGCCGGGCTGCAGGACCACGTCCTGCGTCAATTTTTCCGGATGCAGTGCGGCCGCCACCGGCAAGGACATCTTCACCCCAGGGCGGCTCGGATCATCGCGGATCACCACCACGCCCGCGAGGTCGGCATCGGGCAGGAAACCACCTGCCTGTCCGATCGCCTGCATGGCGGTGGTGTGGACGTAGGGCGGTAAAGGGATGGCGGCCTGGTTGCTGACATTGCCGAGCACGTAGATCATGCGTGGCGCCATCTCGACGATGGAGGCGGTTACCTGCGCCTGGCGCAGGTAATCCTTTTCCAGGCGTTGCTTGATCTCACCCACCACGGCGGCGACCGGTCGCCCCACCACGTCGGTGATATCGCCGATCAGCGGCACGGCGAAGCCGCCATTTTCCGAGATCCGCGTGGTCACGGTCAGGTCGGGCTGATTGAAGACCTCGAAGCGCACCAGGTCTCCCGGGGTCAGGCGATAATCCGCTGCCGCCTGGCTGCCCGCCGCGGCTGGTGCCGGTAGTGGTGATGGTATCGGCGTCGGTGTCGGTGTC
>JANPIY010000403.1:0-5405 GCA_031425255.1 Planctomycetota bacterium | reverse complement strand
GGTTTCGTGGATGTGGGATCAAGGCAAGGCCTACGACATCAACGTCGCCACCCATCCCGACGGTACGCGCGAGCGATGGTACAAGTTTGAACGCCCTAACATCCGTCAGGACGAGTCCGGTCGCGCGACCCACATCTATTTTGCGGTCATCGACAGCCGCAAGGACATCGATCTGGGAAATGACAACCACAGTTCCAAAATCATCGCCCTGCCGCTCGTTCCACAGCGCCGGGTGCAAATCCTGAACCCGTCTCCGCCTGCCACGGGCGGTGGAGAAATCCAGTTGGCCATCAAGGCCGAACCAGACTTCGATCCGCACGTCGAGGTGGATGTGGAATCCTTGTCGTTCGGTTCGCCTGGCGCGGTGGATTTCGGTAAGGGAATCAAGGCCAGCCGTTCGGAGAAATCCGGCAAAGATCTGGTCGTGACCTTCTCCGGAGACTTTGCCTTCAAGCCGGCCGACTATTGTGCGAAGCTTTTGGGAAAAACGGCGAAGAGCGACTTGCTCTTTAGCTACGCCCTCCTGCCCGGGCATTCCGGGCCCACCGCCATCCTCTCGCCCCGTCAACCCGCCTTCTCCACTCAGGAAACACTCTTGGTCACGGTCGAAAATTTCGGCCTCGCCGCATCGGATGCCGCGTCCATGAAAATCATCCTAACCGGTTCCGACGGGACTCCACTTGAGTTGAACGCCGACCTTCCGGAAATCCAGCCTTCCGGCAGTGCGGATCTCTCCGTGAAAATCCCGCAGGCTGCCATCAAGCCCGGGATCCAATACCAAGTGGAGATGATCACTCCCTGCAAGGGCAGTCAGCCTCTCGTCACGAAAACGAAAGTGGACAGCCCGATTCAATGATCCCCGGCACCCGGGTAAATTCACCCGAACGAGCGATAGCGGAAGGGGAGGGTGATGGTTATTTTGTCCGTGCTGGCTAGCTGTTGAGCACCCCAGTAACTGCCATGCTTGATCGCTGAATTCGTTCGTTTTTAAAACCATCGAACT
Source organism: Planctomycetota bacterium (assembly GCA_031425255.1). Lineage (GTDB taxonomy): Bacteria > Planctomycetota > UBA11346 > UBA11346 > UBA11346 > BOG-1363. The sequence continues at coordinate 4,402 of JANPIY010000403.1, read as the reverse complement.
GATCCCAGAAATGAGAAACCGCGAACCTCACCAGCATGGCCTCAATGAAAGGCCCAGGTTCGCTCTGGTGGCTTGCGATCCCGCGAACAAGGTGGCACCCGTTCGTTTTCAGGTCATCAATGCCAACGCCGATGGATTCCGGAACGGCCAACTGCTTTGGTTCAATCTCAGCCCCCACCGCATCGGTGGGCAAATCGGCAGTGAAAAACTCGATCTTCAGCCCAATGCCAAAGCCATCCTCAACGCCCCATTAACGAACAGCGGGGATTACAACGTCAAAATCGGCTATGTCCCCAGCGGGACTCAACGTGCGGAGCCGATTTGTGAAACGATTTGGCTGCATGACTCCGAAATCAAAAACATCGTGTCCGTAATGCCGGTAGCTGAGAGCCGCATTCCCCGGATTATGGGCTTTCCCGATTTCCGGGAACCTGAGAGAAAACCAGGCAATGAGTGAGCCAGTGGACTCGGTCTGGCAAACCAATCGAATCGGCGTCATTTCAATCGGCATGAGTGGCATCAGCGGAACTCCGCAACCGGAAATCCCCACCGTGTCGGTGGAAACCGATACGAATTTTATCAGTCCGGGCCCTTCAGCCACATATCCATCCGTCATGTTGGGAAATCGCCTCTCCGGATCCTTTGTGAACGTTCTGAAAATCATCGGTGTGCTGGTGTCCCTTGCTTCGCCGCTACTACACGCCGCTCCCGGGGAACTCGAAAAAGGTTGGGACAACCCGCCTCAGGACGCGCGGCTGAGAGCCTATTGGTGGTGGTTGAATGGCAACGTGACCGCCGCATCCATCACCCGCGATCTGGAGGAAATGAAGGCGAAGGGATTTGGCGGAGCCCTGATCTGCGATGCGGGCGGCGCGACCCAGGATGGAAACGCGCCGGTGCCCGCCGGGCCGGTCTTCATGTCCGCGGAATGGCGCGCGCTCTACCGCCATGCGCTCCGCGAGGCGGCCCGGCTTGATTTGGAAATGAGCCTCAACATCCAGAGCGGATGGAACCTCGGCGGCCCCGGCGTGACGGCCGATGATGCGGCGAAAAAACTGGTCTGGACAGAAACCACCCTCAGCCCCGCATCGCCTGCCGAGACACAGCTGACGGTCCCGAAAATCAGGGATGACTATTACAAGGATCTTTTTGTGATCGCCTATCCGGAAAATGAATCGAAGGCCCTCGCCGGGAGCCTGCACTCGAGTTCGTCACAAGACGGTCGCCCGCCATCCATGGCCGCGGACGGAGATCCCTCGACGTTCTGGGTTTCCCGCGGATTGAAACCCGGCGAGGGACCAATGGCCGGTCGCGACGAATGGCTGGAGGTTCGTTTCGAAAAACCTTACGGCGCTACCCGCCTGGTCATCGCCGGGCGCGAGGGCTACGGTCCGCGCAAGTGCTCGGTCCAGGTTTCCGATGACGGAACCCGTTTTCGAACCGTAACGGAGGCTGACGATCTCCCGTCCGACAAGCCCGTCTCCCTCACACTGCCGGGTGTGGCAGCAAAGGTCTTCCGCGTGGTCGTCAACGAGGCGCACGACAAGACGCATCCCACCCAACCGCGCAACGTCCAGATCGCGGAAATCCTTCTCGAAGGACCGGAAAACCAATGGCCCGCCTCAGCCGGGTCCTCAGGACGGCCGTTGCGAAACTTTCAGGAAAAGGCAATGCACCGGACTCTGCATTTCTCCGCTCCGGACACGACGCCGCTCCTAACGGACATCCCCGCCACGCCTGGTGAGGAGGATTGCGCGCCGGAGGGAATCGTCGATCTCGCCGACAAGCTGGGCAAGGACGGTGTCCTCCGCTGGAAGCCGACTTCCGGAAGCTGGCGCGTGCTCCGATTCGGCTGCACCATCGGCGATCACGCCTACGTCTCCACGTGCAGCAAGGGCTGGGAAGGTTACGCCATCGACGTGCTCGATGACGGCGCGTTCAACCGCTACTGGGATGCGGTGGTGGCTCCCCTCATCGCCGATGCGGGACCACTCGTGGGGAAAACGCTGGCCTATCTTCACACGGATAGCTGGGAGGTGGAGGCGGTGAATTGGACGCCAACGCTGCGCGGGGAGTTCCGCTCGCGCCGCGGCTATGATTTCCTGCCCTGGTTGCCGGTCGTCGCAGGAAAAATCGTTGGTGACAGGGATCGCTCGAATCGTTTCCTGCATGACTTCCGCAAGACGCTCGGTGATCTCGCCATCGACCATCATTACAAGCCTTTCATCGAACGCGCGGAAAAACACGGGCTGCGAATCCACCCCGAGTCCGGCGGCCCGCACGCCTCGCCCATCGACGCACAACGCTGCCTCGGCATGAACCACACGCCGATGTCCGAGTTCTGGGCATGGTCGTGGAAACACCGCATGGGCGATGAAAACCGCTTTTTCGTGAAACAACCTGCGTCCGCCGCGCATGTAAACGGCCGCAAGCTGGTGGCTGCGGAAGGTTTCACCACCATCGGCCCGCACTGGCAGGAAACCTTGTGGGACAACTTGAAGCCCTCGTTCGACCACGCCTGCACGGAAGGGATGAACCTCCTGGTCTGGCATGCCTTCGTCAGTTCGCCCGAGGAAATGGGCATTCCCGGCCAGCAATATTTCGCGGGCACCCACTTGAATCCAAATGTCACCTGGTGGTCCAAATCCGCGCCCTTCTTCTCCTACATCAACCGCTGCCAATCGATGCTCCAGCAAGGCACCTTCGTGGCGGACGCCTGCTACTATTATGGAGACCACGTGCCCAACTTCGCCAAGCAGCGCTCCAGCGATCCCGCCGGAATGACCGCCGCGCGCGACTATGACGTCATCACCGAGGACGCCATCCTCAACCGCTTGGACTGCAAGGACGGCCTTCTCGTCCTGCCGGATGGCATGAGCTATCGCACGCTGGTCCTCCGCGATCATGACGCCATCTCGCTGCCAGTGCTCCGCAAGCTGGCCGCACTCATCTCCAAAGGTGCGAAGATCATCGGCCGCCGCCCGGTGAAAGCCACCGGTCTCGTCGGTTATCCCGCCTCGGATGGTGAAGTCCGGAGCCTCGCGGACAAGCTGTGGGACACAGGAAAAATCACCGAAGGAAAAACCGGCGACGCCTATCTAACAAGCATGGGCGTTTCTCAGAACTTCGTCTGGAGCGGCGATCTGAAACCGCAAAGCATCGGCTACATCCACCGCCGCACCGCAGACGCGGACATCTACTTCGTCAACAACCGCGAACCCGTCGCGGCTCGCCTGAACGCGACCTTCCGCACCAGCGGCAAGGGCGTGGAACTGTGGGACGCCGTGAGCGGCGCGCGGCGTGTGGTAGCGGCGCAAAGCGATGGTGTTTCCACCCGGCTCGCGCTGGCGCTGCCGCCCTGCGGATCGGTGTTTGTGGTGTTCCGGGGAGAACCATCCAGTGCGGCATCTCCCGCCGCCCCACCGGAGCCTCTGGAAGTTCTGGATTTGTCAAAAGACTGGAGCGCCCGCTTCGATCCCCGCTGGGGCGGCCCCGCCGGTGAAGTGGAGTTTTCCACTCTCGTCGATTGGACGCAGCACAAGGAGCCCGGCATCCGCCACTACTCCGGCACCGCCATCTATCAGAAATCTTTCGCCTGGAAAGGCACGCCCCCGGCAGACGGCCTTTTCATCGACCTCGGCGAGACGAAGGAACTCGCCGAAGTGAAACTTAACGGCCGCCCGCTCGGCGTCCTCTGGGCCAAGCCCTTCCGCATCGCAATCCCCGCCGGCAGCCTGCGCGAGGGCGACAACCAACTCGTCGTGGAAGTCGTCAACTTCTGGCCCAACCGCATCATCGGCGACGCGGATAAACCCCAGGAAATGCGCCTGACAAGGACCAACGTCCGCAAGCTCACCGCCGCCACCCCGCTGATGCCCTCCGGCCTCCTCGGCCCGGTGCGCATCGTCCGCACAGCGGATTGAGGGATTCTGGTCTGCTTTCCGGCCGGATTCCCTCCTTCAAATCAGGTCGCATTGGCAGACAAATGCGCGGGAAAAACCCCTCGTTCGAGCGATAGCGGAAATCCACGAACCTGATACGATTTTGAATGGTCGAGTTGAGTCGTCTCGGATCGTAACTCATCAAAAAACCACCGAAACCCCACAATCCCAATGAAAACCAGATTCCTCGCCCATTTCCAAGTCATCGCCTTTGTCGCGAGTGCCTCGATCCACCAGGCAAACGCCGACTCTGCCACCTGGAACGGCACCACCGACGCCCTCTGGGCCACCTCAACCAACTGGTCCTCTGATCCGAATCCGGTTCCCGGCATCGCCGACACCGCCACCTTCAATAACGCAGGCAACGCAAACACCATCATCGACCTCGGTGCGGGCGTCACCATCAGTTCGATCGTTTTTGATACCGCTACGGTCGCCGCCGACACCTTCGGCGTCGGCGG
>JANPIY010000402.1:0-6777 GCA_031425255.1 Planctomycetota bacterium | reverse complement strand
GAATGCCATCACCTGCCGGCGGGCGTCACCAGCACCGCGGCCGACGCCTGCCTGGCGCCCTTCCGTCTGGGGTTGACGGCGACGCCGGAGCGGACCGACGGCATGCATGCGCGGCTCGACCAGTTGCTCGGACCCGAGGTCCATCGTTCGCAGATCAGCGAACTGGAAGGCAACTACCTTGCCAACTATCAGGTCGAGATGGTGGAGGTCGCGCTCGATCCCGACGAGCAGGAATCCTACACCACCAACCGCAAGGAATACCTCGCCTTCGTCCGCCGTGCCGGCGTCGATTTCGGTGCGCCCGACGGCTGGCAGCAATTCATCAGCGCGGCGGCGCGCGACCCCGCGGGGCGCGCGGCGATGCGCTGCTACCGCGAGCAGAAGCGCCTGTCGCGCGCCGGCCGTGGCAAGGTGCGCGCGGTATGGGATCTGGTGCGCGACCACCCGGGGGAACGCTGCCTGGTGTTCACCGAGGACAACGACACCGCCTACGAGATCGGCCGGCGTTTCGTCGCTCCGGTGCTGACGCACCATACCAGGGGCGCCGAGCGCAAACGCATGCTCGAGCTCTTTCGCGCCGGCACCTGGCCGGTGCTGATCACCAGCAAGGTGCTCAATGAGGGCGTCGACGTGCCCGAAGTCGCCGTCGGTATCATCGTCAGCGGTTCCGGCAGCGTGCGCGAACACGTCCAGCGTCTGGGCCGGCTGCTGCGTCCAGGCGTCGGCAAGGTGGCAGTGCTCTACGAGATCCTCTCAGCCAACACCGCGGAAGCGTACACCTCGGAACGGCGCAGGAGCCATGTGGCGTTTGGGATGGAAGAGGAGATATGATGTCCGATGGTGACTCGCGACCTCCTGCGCTATCGCATCAGCGGCGACGTCATCACTCCGACGTTCCTGCGCCTGACGCCGGCGGTCCGCGAGCAGGCGGAAGCGTTGCTCGCGCACTGGCAGCAGGGGGTCGGTCAGCGCCTGGGTGAGCTGGAGGATGCCGCGCTGCCGATCCTGCATCGTAGCCGCGCGCTGGTGGTCGGGCGTGGGTTGCAGAAACTCATCCTCGATGGCTGTACCTTCGCCGAGCCGCCGTCGGCGGCGACCTTGCGGGAGGAGGCCTTCACGGTTTCGGCCGCACTGCTCGTAACACCGGCCGCCAGCAGCGATGCGCACCGCGCGGCGGTGGCGGAACGCCTCGGGCTGCACGGTGACGAGGTGCGGGACCGGCTGTACGCCGACCTTCCCGATCAGGCGCTGCTGAGCGCCGCGCCGCGCTGGACCGCGGCGCAGGTGATCGCGCGCTACAATCTGGCGTTGACGCAGGGCTTGCTGCTCTTCGCGCGGACGTTGCTGATCACCGTCGACGATGCCGACACCGGCCTGCGCCGGCGCCTGCTCAAGGCCCTGCGCTTCCGTCGCCTGCTGGCGGCAGTCCAAGGCGATGACCGCCAGGCCTTGCGACTGGAGATATCCGGCCCTGGGAGCGTGCTCGACCAGCACAGCCGATATGGTCTGCAGCTCGCGCTCTTCCTGCCCGCGCTGGCGTGTTGCCGTTCGTGGCAGGCGCAGGCCGACCTGGTCCTGCCGCGCGGCGGTACGGCGCGGCTCGTGCTCGGTGACGAGACCGGCTTGGAGGGCGACAGCAACTTCCTCGGCCATGTGCCGGAGGAGTTGCAGACCCTGGAGACCACGCTGCGGGAACGTTTTCCGGCCTGGATCTGGCAGGATCCCCAACTGCTGCCACATCCCGATGGTGAGGTGGTGGTGCCTGACTTGCAGGTGATGGTCGCCGGCGTGATGGTGACGGTGGAGTTCTTCCATCGCTGGCATGGCCACGCCCTGCGCCGCCGGCTGGAGCAGATCGCCGCCGGCTGGGCGCCCCGCCTGGTGCTCGGCATCGATCGCGCCCTGCTGCGGACGGACGCCGGCATCGCCAACCATGCGGTCTTCGCCGCGCGCTGCGTCGCCTTCAGCGACCTGCCGGCACCGCGCAGCCTGGGCGAGATCATCACGCGCATGGCCGCCTCGGCTCCGGCGGATGGATGATTCCGCCATCGCCCGCACGCCCTAGCGTGTCGCCCATGCGCATCGTCCTGTTGCTGCTGGTAGTGATGAACGTGGTGCTGGCCGAGGAGGCCACGCCGCGCAGTTGGCCGATACCGCGCACGCAGCTCGCCCTGATCGTTCCCGCGGACTGGACCACGCTGCCGGAGCACGCCGGTGCGGCGCTGGTCCTGCGCAGTGCACTGCCGACCGCCAAGACTCCTGAAGAGGCCGAGCGTGCCCGGGCCGTCATCGCGGTGGCGCTGCAACCGGTGAAGGGCGAGGGTCCCCTGGCCTTCGCCGTACGTTGCCGCCGCGATCTCGAACGCACCGCCTCTGGCCTGCATTTGGGCGCGGCGGAGGACCTGGTGCTTGGTGGCCGCAGTTGGACCAGGCAACCCTACCGCCTGCAGGTCGGCCAGTTCACCTTCGCGCAGGTGCTCTATGCCACGGTCATCGATGGCACCGGCATCTGCATCACCTGTTCCTGCATCGCCGAGGGCTTCGCGTCCTGGCAGGCGACCTTCGATGCCGCCATGGCCAGCCTGGGCCGCAGCCGGTTGACCATCGATTTGAAGTGACCGGCGGGACGACCGACCGGGTCGGCGTTCTCAGTTCGCGCGGCGCTGGGCGAACAACCACGGCAGCAATTCCGCTTCCTTGAACGCCGGGGTCCAGGCGTCGTGGCCGACTCCGGGGTATTCGCTGTATTTCACCACCGTGCTGCCGGCCTTCTTCAAGGCCTCGACCATCAGCTGCGAACGCACGGTCTTCACCACCGTGTCGTTGCCGCCGTGGAAGACCCAGATCGGCAGCTTGCTCAAGCTCGCAGCGGCAGCCAGGTCGGCGCCGCCGCAGATCGGGATGGCGGCAGCAAACTGTCCAGGACGGCGGGTGATCAGATCCCAGGTGCCGAAACCACCCATCGATATGCCGCCGACGTAGAGGCGCGCCTGATCGATCGAGGGGCGCTGACGGAATTCATCGAGCAGGCCGAGCAGCAGGGTCATCGCTTCGCCCGGCTGAGCCGGCGTCTGGTGGGGTTTGGGGTCGCCCCAATCGACTTCACACCATTTCTTGCCGTCGGGACACTGCGGCGCCAGGAGGTAGCAGGGGTACTGCTTGCGATGCTCGGGGGTGGCGAACACGCGCGCCCCGTGCTTGAGCTGCTTCTCATTGTCATTGCCGCGTTCACCGGCGCCGTGCAGGAAGATCACCAGCGGGTACCGTCTGCCGGGTTCGGCCTGCTCCGGTGCCAGCAGGCGGTAGGGCAGGGTGGTGCCGTCCTTGCCGGTGAAGGTCTGCGCGGTGAAGGCATCCTGGGCGTCGAGGGGGATCATCAGGCACAGCAGGACAGCGGACAGGCAGGGCGACAAGGACATGGAACCTCCGGCGGGGCACACGCTAGGAAGCTCGGTGACCGACGGAAGGGAGCCAGTCGCCCGCGGCGGCTCGCGAGCCCGGTGTCGAAGGCGGCAAGGGTGATGGCGATAGGGCGGTCGTTCAATCACTCCCACCCTGCGCTCGTCGACCTGCTCGCGGGTCGGCAAGGCCGCTGTCCATCGGTAGGTCTTGATCGCTTCCCCCGTCGGGGGTCGGGCACAGACTCCCCGCCCGCCGTGCGGCGGAAGCAGGAGCCGTGATGCGCAACAGTCTGATGCCGTTGGTGCTGGTAGTGGTGGTGGTGGCGGTGGCGCTGCTCGCCCTGCGTGCGGATGACAAGCCCGGACTCAATGGGCCCGATGTGTACCCAGGCATCTTCCGACTGCCGAAGAAGGACAAGTTCCACGTCCCGTCCGCCGCCCTCGCGATCACCAACGAGGTGGTCGCCGACGGCCCGCTGCCAACCACGCACGGCGAGTCGTGGCGTGTGGTCCTGGTGATGGCCAAGGATCGTCATCCCCTGACCCGATCGCTGATGGTCGCGTTGGGTGAGAGCCTGACCGCGCATGGCTGCGTCACCATCCTGGCGCCGCTGGAGGCGCCGTCCTTTCCCATGGGCGTCAACCGCATCCTCACCCTCACGACCGAGGAGGCGGTGATCCCGACCGTGCTCGGTGGCGAGGCCAGCGCGACGCTGCGCGTGACCACCGCGCTGGCCCGGATGCCGGACGGCCATCCGGGGGCGGCGCTGCTGCCGCACCCCGAAGGTCCCGTCGCTGCCACGCTGACCATCCGGCACCGCTGTGCCGCTGCGACCGGCGTCGCCGCCTGGTCGAACTGGTGGGCGGGCGAAGGCCGCACCCTCGCCAGCGCAATCATCGCCGCGTGCGCGCCGGGTGGTCTGCCGCCCTTGGTCGATGCCCAGACGCGTACGTGGCTCCCCACGCTCATGCCACTCAGCGATTGGGGCAGCGCGCTCAGCATGCCGCCGACCACCGACCAGCTGCGCTGGGAGTTCGCTGTCCAGGAGCCCCTGGTGCGCGGTTGGATCGGCGTCATCCCAGGAGTGACGGTGACCAGTCGCAGCGGAGTCGAGGAAGCCACCATCGATCAACTGCTCAAGCGCATGGCCACGGGCAAGTGGGAGGAGGCCGGCGCCAGCGGCCTGCGGCTGTTCACCCGCACGCATGAGCGGCAGACCGAGTGGTTCAGCATCGCCAGCCGCAGCACTGGCAGCGGCTGGTCCGTGGTGTGGTGGCAGGAACGCCAGGGCATGCCCGACCTCATGGCCGATTGGGGCCGTGCTGCCGCCACCGGCGACCGCACCGCGGCGCGCCTGCTGCATGCCCATCGCGATTGCCCGGCCCTGCCGCAGGAGCTGCGGGACGCCGCCAAGGCCACGGTCGACGGCACCGGCAAATGATCGGCCGTCGGCGCCCCGAGGTGCTCGCCCCGGTGGGGTCCCCCGACTGCCTGCCGGCGGCGGTGGCCGGCGGCGCCGACGCGGTGTTCCTGGGCCTGCGCCATTTCAATGCCCGCGGTCGGGCCGAGAACTTCCGCAAGGCCGAGCTCGCGCATCACGTCGCCTACCTCCACCACCATGGCGTGAAGTGCTACGTGGTGATGAACACCCTGGTGCACGATGACGAGTATCCCAAGGCGCTCGATCTCGCGGCGGCGGCGCATGCCGCCGGAGTGGATGCCCTGATCATCCAGGACCTGGGTCTGTGGCGCGCTCTGGCGCGCGAATTCCCCGCGCTCAAGCGCCACGCCTCGACTCAGATGACCATCCACGACCCCAGCCAGGTGGCGGTGCTGGCCGGACTCGGCGCCGAGCGCGTGATCCTGGCGCGGGAGCTGACCCTCGTCCAGGTTGCGGCGTGCACCCGGGAAGCGGATCGCCTCGGCATCGAGACCGAACACTTCGTGCACGGCGCCCTCTGCTACTCCTTCAGCGGCCAATGCCTGATGTCGAACTTCGCCGGCTGCCGCTCGGCCAATCGCGGCACGTGCGCGCAGAATTGCCGCTTCGATTACGTCGCCTCGGGCGACGGTGCGGGGTCACTGGAGTCCGGACGAATAGACACCGAGATATCGATGAAGGATCTCTCGCTGATCGCGCGTATCGGCGAGCTCGCGGATATCGGCGTGTCATCGCTGAAGATCGAAGGTCGGCTCAAGGGCGCCGATTACGTCTACACCACCAGCCGGGTCTATCGCGCGGCGACGGAGGCCTGGGCGGCGGGGAAACCCTTCGATGCGACCTGGGCGCGGGAACTGCTCAAGGACGTCTTCGCACGCACCCACACCGACGCGCCGCTGAGCGGCGATTATTCCTCCGCCTCGCGGCTGCACCGTTACGAACCGGAGCAGGATCGTGCGCCCGATGCCGTGCTGATCTCAGCCGATCGCAGCCTTGGCGAGGTGGTGGTCAGCAGCCGCACGCCGCTGGTGGCCGGCCAGGGTTTCGCCTTCAGCGTCGGCTTCTTCAACGGCGGCTTCCTGGTCATCGGCGCCGAACGCGTGGGCGCCGAACGCTGGCGCTGCAAGGTGCGTATCGCTGAACACGGTCCCCGCCTGCCCGCCGATCTCCCGCTCTTCCGCAACGCCGACCATGAGCGCAAACGCGAGGCCACCTCGGCCATGGCGGCGGTGCCGGTACAGGCGGTACCCGAGCCGACCTGCGCGCTGACACTGCAGGTCGCCGCGCGCGTCGGCGCAGCGCTGACGGTGACGGCGCGCACCGCCGATGGTCGCACCGCGCAGGTGTCCGGTGACGGTCCTCTGGCCGCCGCCACTGGGCGTCCGCTCGATGTGGCGCTCGCCCGCGACAAACTCGGCGCATTTGGTGGCACGCCCTGGCATCTCGCCGACGTGACGGTGGACACCGACGGCGTGGCCTTCGCACCGGCGTCGCTGCTCAAGGACCTGCGCCGGCGCCTGGTCGAGCAGCTCGCCGCTCTGCCCGCGCCGCTGGTCGGCACCACCTGGACCCCGCCAGAGCCGGGTACACCGCGCCGCAAAGGCACCGTCATCTGGGTGGCGGTGAACAGCATCGCCGCCGGCGAGGCCGCCCTCGCCCACGGCGCGGCGGCGGTGTGGCTCGACGACGCCAGCGCGAACTGGTGGGGTGCGGTCGCACCGATATTGCCGGCGCCCGATCGGCGCTGGTGGCTGCGCCAGCCGGCGACGGCACCGGTGTCGCCCCACCTCGCGGCCTGCGGCTGGGGCGTGGTGGCCGGCCATCTCGGGGTGGCGGCCGCCGCGCGTGCCGCGGGACTGCCGGTGATCGCCGATCTCTTCTGCAACACCTACAGCACCGAGACCCTGCTCGCACTCGGCGGCCTCGGTGCGGAA
>JANPIY010000401.1:0-5453 GCA_031425255.1 Planctomycetota bacterium | reverse complement strand
CTTCGTTGCGTTAGCTAAACAGCACTGAGCCGGCGGTCCCAGGGGGGACACGATCCATAGGTGGGCAGGCTTGCCGCATGCCGTCAGGATTCTAGGGTTCCGCCCTTCCCGAGACGCGCCGCATTCACCTTTCGCGCACTCCGACAGGCCGAACCATGACCCAGCCCGCAGCCGTCTTCCGCCGTGTCGAATCGCAGGTCGACCTGCCGCGGCTGGAGGAGGGCATCCTGAAATTGTGGATCGACCTCGACGCCTTCCGGGAGTCGAACCGTCGCCGTGCGGGCGCCAAGGGGACCGGCGAATTCGTGTTCTACGATGGCCCCCCTTTCGCCACCGGCACGCCGCACTACGGCCATCTGCTCGCCGGCACCATCAAGGACATCGTGCCGCGTTACTGGAACATGCGCGGCAGACACGTCGACCGCCGCTTCGGCTGGGACTGCCATGGCCTGCCGATCGAGAACCTCGCCCAGAAGGCGCTCAACCTCAACGGCACGCCGGAGATCCGCGCCCTCGGCATCGACCAATTCAACGAGCAGTGTCGTTCGATGGTGCAGACCTACGTCGCCGAATGGCGGCGCACCGTCACGCGCATGGGCCGCTGGGTCGATTTCGACAACGACTACAAGACCATGGATCGCGATTTCATGGAGTCGGTGTGGTGGGTGTTCAAACGACTGTGGGAACAGCGATCCGCCGACGGCAAGCCACGCGTCTACAAGGCGCACCGCATCATGCCCTACAGCTGGAAGCTGACCACGCCGCTGTCGAACTTCGAGGCCGGCAACAACTACAAGGATGTGCAGGACCCGGCGATCACGGTGCGGTTCAAAATCACTGATCACCAAATGAGTTATTTTTGCGCTGCACACGAACTCAGCGACTCGCGAACTCCGAACGCTCAGGTTTATTTCCTAGCCTGGACCACTACTCCCTGGACTCTTCCTGCCAATCTCGCCTTATGCATTGGCCCAAACGTCGAATATTCGTTTATCGAGGACGCCAACGAGCGCGTGGTCTACATCATCGCTAAGGATCGCGTCGCTTCCTATTACAAGAAACCAGATCAATTCATTCACCTAGGCGACATTCCTGGACGGGACCTGGTCCACCAGAAGTATGAACCGCTCTTTCCTTATTTCTCATCTCAGTCCAACGCGTTCAGAATGTTGGCAGATGATTTTGTCACGACCAGCGACGGCACCGGCATCGTGCACATGGCTCCCGCCTACGGCGAAGACGATTACCGCGTCTGCCGCGCCGCAGGAATCGATCTCGCCGACCCGCTCGATGAGGAGGGTTGTTTCAGCCAGTCCTTCCTCCATTCGCTCACGATCGTGGTCGATACGGCCGATCAGAAATGGCGCCCAGGCGATAACGATAAGGTCTTCTGCAAAGACGCCGACAAGGCGATCATCAAGCGCCTGAAGGACGACGGCAAACTCGTCCACCAGTCGACGCTCGTGCACAGCTACCCCTTCTGCGAACGCACCGACACTCCCCTCATCTACCGCGCCATCGAGGCGTGGTACGTGCGCGTCGAGGACCTGCGCGACCGGCTCGCCGCCAACAACGCCAAGATCCGCTGGGTGCCCGAGGCCATCGGCTCGAATCGCTTCGGCAACTGGCTGAAGGACGCCAAGGACTGGAACATCTCGCGCAACCGCTTCTGGGGTTCGTGCCTGCCGATCTGGGTGAACGTCGCGGATGCGAGCGACACGCTCTGCGTCGGCTCGGTGGCGGAGCTGGAGCGGCTCTCCGGCCAGACCATCACCGACCTGCACAAGCACCACCTCGACCAGGTGCTGATCGTGAAAGACGGCAAGACCTACCAGCGCACGCCGGAAGTGCTCGACTGCTGGTTCGAGTCCGGCGCGATGCCGTATGCGCAGGTCCACTGGATGGGCGGCGCCGACGGCACGCAGGCCCCTCCGGTCTTCCCGGCGCAGTTCATCGCCGAAGGTCTCGATCAGACGCGCGGCTGGTTCTATACCTTGCTGGTCCTCTCGACCGCGCTGTTCGACAAACCCGCGTTCGAGAACGTGGTGGTCAACGGGCTCGTCCTGGCTGAGGACGGCCAGAAGATGTCGAAGTCGAAGAAGAACTATCCGGATCCGCACCTGGTGCTCGACACCTACGGCGCCGACGCGCTGCGCGCATACCTCATCGATTCGCCGGTGGTGCGCGCCGAGCCGCTGAAGTTCAGCGAGGCCGGTCTCAAGGACATCGTGCGTACGGTGGTGCTGCCCTACTGGAACGCGCTGTCGTTCTTCACCACCTACGCCGCGGTCGATGGCTTCGATCCCCGCACCGTCGCCGCCCGCGTTCCCGGCGATCGCAAGCCGATCGACCGCTGGGTGCTGTCGGTGCTCCAGTCGCTGGTACGCGACGTCAACCGCGAGATGGAAGGCTACCGGCTCTACAACGTGGTGCCGCGCCTGGTGTCCTTCATCGATCAGCTCACCAATACCTACATCCGCCTGAACCGCGCCCGTTTCTGGAAATCGCCGGACCCGCTCGATCAGGCCGACGCCTACCATACCCTGCATCAGGTGCTGACCACCTTCGCCAAGGTCCTGGCGCCCTTCATGCCGTTCCTGACCGAGGAGGTCTACCAGCGACTGGTCCGCCCGATCGATGCCCAGGCTCCCGCCAGCGTCCATTGGTGCGACTACCCGCAGGCGGACGAGTCGCTCATCGACGCCGCGCTGGAAGCCGATGTCGCCATCAGCCTGACTGTCGCCAGCCTGGGCCGCAAACTGCGCGAAGACCACAAGCTCAAGGTCCGCCAGCCGTTGCCCGCCATCACCGTCATCAGCCGCGAGGCGGGTGTGCGGGCCGCGGTCGATCGCTTCCGCGCCGCGCTCGCGATGGAGCTTAACGTCAAGGAGGTCCGCCTCAGCACCGACGAGGCGGCCTTCTGCGCACTGAGCGTGAAACCCAACCTCAAGGTGCTGGGCAAACGCTGCGGCCCCAAGCTCAAGGCCATCAGCGCGGTGCTCTCCGGCTGGTCGTTTGCCGAAGTCGCGGAGCTGGAAGCGGGTCGCACCATCCCCGTGGACGGCGAAGCGATCGGCAAGGACGACCTGCTGTTGACGCGCTCGCCGGTCGCCGGCGCGCTGACCGCCTCGCTCGGGGCGGTGACGGTGGCGCTCGACACCGCGCTCACGCCGGAGCTCACGCGTGAAGGGCTCGCCCGCGAATTCATCAGCGTCGTGCAGCAGGCGCGCAAGGACGCCGGCCTCGAAGTCAGCGATCGCATCGCCTTGCGCTGGTGGAGCGACGACACCGAGGTCGCCGCCGCCCTCGACGCGCATCACGCCTTCATCGCCGATGAGGTGCTGGCAGTCGACCTGCGTCAGGATGCCGCGGCGGCTACCAGCGCGGATCTCAATGGCCGTGGCGCGCGCTTGACGCTCACCAAGGCCTGATGTCCGATCAGCAGCCATCACCGTCTCCCCTCCGCGCCCTCCGCGCCTCCGCGTGGGCTCTCTCTCGTCTCAGCTTTCTCCCTCTTCCATGCTGGGAGAAAAGGCAGCTCACGCGGAGGCGCTGAGACACGGAGGGGAAGGCAGGAAAGAATAAAAGGTTCTTCGGCGTGACCAGTGGGCGCAGTGAACGGTCCAACCGCAGAGGCCGCAGAGGGCGCAGAGTTGAGAAGTCCAGCTCTGCGCCCTCTGCGGTTTGAACGGCCTTCTTGCAAGGAGGGCAGGTATGAGACCCACACAAAACGCCGCAGATCCAATAAAAAACGGTCATGGCTCACGCCACGACCGTTTCAGCTCTTTTGAAGCTGCGGGCATTCCGCCGTTTAGAGCTTGGGCGCGGGTTCCTTGAGCGCCTTCTCGATGGCGGCGGTCACGCTGGCGTCATCGGGCTTGGTCTTGGGCTCGAAGCGGTCGACCACCTCGCCTTTGCGATTGATCAGGAACTTGGCGAAGTTCCAGCCGATGTCGCCCGGCTTGGGGCTGGCGGTGGTGAGGTACTTGTACAGCGGCGTGATGTCGTCGCCCTTGACGCTGACCTTGGCCAGCACCGGGAAGCTGACGTCGTACTTGGTCTTGCAGAATGCCTGGATCTCCTCGTTCGAACCGGGTTCCTGGCCGTTGAAGTTGTTGGCTGGCACGCCGATCACCACCAGACCGGCATCCTTGTACTTGTCCTGCAGCGCCTCCAGCGCGGCGTATTGTGGGGTCAGGCCGCACTTGGAGGCGACATTCACCAGCAGGATCACCTGGCCCTGGTGCTGCGCGAGCGGATATGGTTTCCCGTCGGGCCCGGTCAAGGTCGCCTGCAGCGGGGACTTGATCGGTGCATCGGCACCGGCCGCCGGAAAGGCGAACGCCAAGGCGGCGATCGCCAGGGACAGGATCAGGGTGGTGGTGTTCATGCGATGGCTCCAGGTGGTGGTGGATGAGAACAGCGGTTGGTAGCAACGATCAGTGGTAAGGAATGGCTGAAAAGGAATGGCTGGCAAGGTGCGCAGCATGTCGGCAGTCCCGACGACGCCACGGTGGGATGAGACGATCACCACGGCATGGCCGCGGGAGGATGATACGGACACGTACCGTCGCACGTTGGCGTGCGGATGCGGCTGCGACTCCCGGATCCACAGCTCGAGTGCCAGACCTCCACCCAGGGAGAAATCAGGATCCGCTCAGGCCTTGGCGTCTTGGCGGTTGCGGTCTCGCCCATCTCGGCTGACCGACCCCTCGCTCCCGCGACCACCCACCCCCTTCCCTCCCCAGGGGTGACCGCTAGCGTCCGCGCTCCCCGAAATCAGGGGTCAGGAGCGCACATGGGCAGCTACACCATCTCGGTCATCCACGGCGACGGCATCGGTCCCGAGGTCGGCGTCGAGGGCGTGCGCGCCCTGCAGACCCTGGGTGCGAAATTCGGCCACACCTTCGCTTTCAAGGAATACCTCGCGGGCGGGGCGGCCCTCGATGCAGTCGGCGTGCCGATGCCCGATGACACCATCAAGGGCGTGAAGGACAGCCATGCGTTGCTGTTCGGTGCCATCGGTGGACCGAAATGGGAAAGCGTCCCGCACCACCTCAAGCCCGAGGCCGGCCTGCTGAAGATCCGCAAGGAGCTCGGCGCCTTCGCCAATCTCCGCCCGGCGATGGTCTATGACGAACTGCTCGACGCCTCGACCATCAAACCGGAAGTGCTCAAGGGCACCGACGTGCTGGTGGTGCGTGAACTGACCGGCGGCATCTACTTCGGCCCCGGCGGCATCACCGGCGACGGCGCCAATCGCGTCGGCATCAACACCGAGGTCTACTCCACGCACGAGATCGAACGCATCGGCAAGGTCGCCTTCGAGACCGCGCGCCTGCGCCGCAAATCGGTGTGCTCGGTCGACAAGGCCAACGTGCTGGTGTCGAGCCAGCTCTGGCGCGAGGTGATGATCAGCTTGGCGAAGAACTACCCCGACGTGAAGCTCTCGC
>JANPIY010000400.1:0-2161 GCA_031425255.1 Planctomycetota bacterium | reverse complement strand
CTGTTCGACAAGACGGGCACCCTGACCCAGGGAGAGGCCCACCTCGCCGATGCTTCAGGGCATTCACCCCAATACCTGGCGCTGGCCGCCGCAATGGCGGCGCACTCGGCACACCCTTACTCCATGGCGCTCGTGACCGCCGCGGCCCGGCTCCGTGTCCCTCAAATAACCGGGCAATTTGTCGAATACCCGGGCTGTGGGGTGGAGGTCAGCTCTCCCGAGCACGTGTATCGCCTGGGCCGCCGGGCATGGGCGAGTGGAGCCGAAACGCCTGAGCAAAGCAAAGGCAAAACCGTTCTGGCCGTGGATGGCGACGTCGTCGCAACGTTTACATTCGAGGATCGCGCGCGCGCCGGCGCACGCGCGGCGGTCGAAGACCTGCAGCGCGGCGGTTTCGACGTTGAGATCGTATCCGGCGACAGGATCGAGGCCGTCGAGGCATGCGCCGGCATGCTCGGCATCCCGCGCTTCGCGGCGGCGATCCGTCCAGAAGAGAAAACCGCGCGCATTGCGGCGCTCACGGCCACCGGGCGCAAGGTCCTGATGGTGGGCGACGGCCTGAACGACGCGCCGGCGCTGACCACGGCGCATGCATCGATGGCGCCAGCGACGGCGGCCGATATCGGGCGCAACGCCGCGGATTTTGTCTTTCTCAGGGAGAGCCTCCAAGCCGTTCCCCTGACGATCGCAGTCGCCCGGCATGCGAATCGCCTGATCCGGCAAAACTTCGTGCTGGCGGTGGGCTACAATCTAATCGCTATCCCTATCGCGGTTCAGGGTCATGTGACGCCGTTGATTGCCGCGTTAGCGATGTCATTCTCGTCCATGACAGTTGTGGCGAACGCTCTGCGGCTAAGGGGCGGCGCCAGGGGCAAACCAGCAACAGCGATCAGGGATGCGGCATGAGCGGGTACGGCTTTTTAATCCCTATCGGATTGCTACTTGGCGCCACCGCGCTGGGCGCCTTCCTCTGGTCACTGCGGAACGGTCAGTACGACGACATGGACGGCGCGCCGGAGCGCATTCTGCTTGACGATGAGGATACGCCGATTGGGGAAAGGCCCTCACCGTGACTAGCTCTGGGGTCGTCGAGCGCGCGTAAATTGTTCGCCCGCGACAGCGTGCTGGTCGGCTCCCAACCGCTGAATGGTTTAGCAGCTCAGAACGGGACTGGACTTCAAGTCCGGGCGGGGTGTGCAGGACAGTGACAAAACACGACCGGTAGAGGGTGGCAGTTTGCTGAGTGGGGAGGAGTAACATCCAGCCTTGGTAACCTGCCCATTTGGGGGCGGCCGGGGATGTTTGCGGTGGGGTTTATGCTGCGGTTGGCGGTTCGTGTTTGTGGAGGGTGCAGCCGTCGTGAGGCGGCACGGCTTTGGTCTGAGCCGCGAGACAGTTTGACGAGGCGGAGTTCTCTTCCGCCGGGTACACGCGGACCATGCCGGTCCCGAAGTCTAAGCTGGGAGGGGGGCGATTGGCTGCTGACAGGCGGTGTTGCGCGCCTTGCTGGTAGTAACGCTGGAGCGGTGCGAGAAACGCTCCGCGCGGGTCTACAGCCTCTTTCTGGCTCGATGGCGCAACTTTGAGGTAAATCAAACAGCGCGGCCTCACTAGCCTGTAGCCTGTCTCCGAACCATTTAGGGGACATCATGTCAGTCACAGACCTCATCGTTGCGGGCGCTGTCATCGGAACGTTTGTCCTGTTTGGCGCCTGCAGTATGGCGAGCGCAATCTATGAACAGCGTCCGTTTCAACTCGATGCTTCACGGGGGAAGGGACGCTGACGATGTCGAATCCAGTCGCTTCAACGATACGGCAGGTCTGTGTGGCCGTCGATATTGCCGCGCACGCGGCGCAGCGCGCGCGCTGGGCGGCGTCCTTGGCAGGGCATTTCGGGGCAGACCTGGTCGGGCTCGCGGCAGCCCGCCCTATCGTTCCCGCCTATGCCCCGTTCGGTGATGGCCTTGTCGTCATGCAGTCGGAGGTCATGCGAGCGCTTGAGAAGAGCGTCGAGGCCACATTGAATCATGCCGAGGCGATCTTCCGCAGGGCGTGCTGCATGCCAACGGCGGCCTGGAAATGCAGCATGCGAATGGATGCGCCTGCATTCCTTCTAGCCGAGGCGGTCGGCGCTGACGTCTTAGTTGTGGGCCGCCAAGGT
>JANPIY010000399.1:0-17939 GCA_031425255.1 Planctomycetota bacterium | reverse complement strand
GAAAGTGCAGCCACACCGTGCGTTGCGGATTCTCCAGCGGTTTCTTCAGCGCCTCCAGCGAGGCTCCGGCCTTGGCGATGGCGAGGGTGTCGACCAGGAAGAGTTCGCCGGCGACGTTGAACTGCAGCAGGCAGACCTGCTCCCGATAGACGAACATCGAGTTGGCCTCGGTGTCGAGCGCCACCCAGGGCGCGGCGGCGATCGCCTCACCCAGGGCGGGCAGGCGGTCAGCGGTCTCGATCCAGGTATGGGCAGGCAGGTTCATGGGCCGCGGATTGGAGGGAGTGCAGGTCAGCTGTCCATCCGCGTTCCCCGCAGGTTCAGAAGCCTGGCCTTCCGCACTTCCGGACTTCCGGGCGTGGGGACATCCGCGACGCTCCCGCCATGCCCAGTCTCGCTCTCAGCATTCTCAACCGTTCCGGTCGGCGTCCCCGCTACGGCCGCGTCCGTTTGCAGCGGGTGTTGGATGCGGCCGTGGCCGCGGCAGGCATCCGTCGGGCCAGCCTGACCATTCTGCTGGTCGCGGATGCGGAGTCCGTGGAGTTGCACACCCGTCATTTCAAGGATCCCACCACCACCGACGTGATGACCTTCCCCGATGGCTCGCCGGATCCCGCCACCGGTATCCTGCACCTGGGCGATCTCGCGGTGTGCGTGGACGTTGCCGCCCGTGAAGGGCTGGCGCGCGGTCGCAGCACGGGCGACGAACTGACGCTCTATTGTCTGCATGGCCTGTTGCACCTGATCGGTCATGACGACGTCACCCCACGCCAACAGGCGCGCATGTGGCAGGCGCAGCGGCGCCTGTTGGCCGCGGTCGGCATCGCCATCGAGGCGCATGCCGAATGAAACGCGCTCGCGCTCGCGCTCGCGTGCGAGGTGCGAGGTGCGAGGTGCGAGGTTTCGCCGGAACACGGTCTACGTGTCCGTCGCGAGCACGTGACGTGCCCTCCAGATCGAAGTGCGCCCGCTCCCAGGAAACTTCGCACTTCGCACCCGCGCGCAGAGCGCGCAGACCTGCATCAGGGTATCGCGAGGTACTTGTGTTGCTGCAGGCTCAAACGGCAGCCATGGAGAAAGCACAGGTCGATGCAGCGTTCGACGTTGGCCTGGTAGCGTTCGCCGCTGGGACCGCCGTCCGGACAGGTCGGCTGCACGAAGACCGGTCGGCCGCTCGCGATGGCGTGACCGAGGAAACCTTCCTGATCCGGAATCAGCACCTTCCACCAATCCGGATCGACCGCGATCGGCTGATTGAGCAGCAATTTGGGGCTGCAGCTGATGAAGACATTGGACGGACGGGCTGGGCAGATGCGCGTGCCATTGGTTTCGATATCGACCCAGGTGAAAGCCGCACCAAGCGCGTCCAGCAGCAGGTCATCCGCCTGCAGGAGCGGCTCGCCACCGGTGAGCACGCAACCCAGGCCTGGGCCGGCGGGGCGCAGGGTTTCCAGCCGTGTGAGGATCTGCGCCGCGGACAACGCCTCGCCGCCGCGGAAGTCGGTGTCGCAGTATGGGCAGGCTGAGGCCGCGCGCGTCTCGGCGCGGCCGTCCCAGGCGTTGCAACCGGTCAGACGCACGAACAGGCATGGCATGCCGGCGTGCAGGCCCTCGCCCTGCAGGGTCGGGCCGAAGATCTCTTTGACCTGGTAGGTGCGCACGCGCGGCATGCTAGACCGTTCCGCGCATCGGCAAAGCCGATGGTTCGCTGCGCTCACGTGCGAGGTGCGAGGTGCGAAGTTTTTTCCGGATCACACCACACGTCCCGTCGCGGGTTAGGTGGTGGGCGCCCCTGGACCAGGGGGATCCTCATCCTGGCAACCTCGCACCTCGCACCTCGCACGCGAGCGCAGCGCGCCTCATCTCAGCGGCCGCTCCATCACGAAATCGGAACCGATGAAGCCGTGGCCGAGATCGACGTCGACCGCTGAGCGCAGGGTGAAGCCGACGCGGAAATAGAAATTGATCGCGGTGATGTTCTTGCGGTTGACGTAGAGCACGAGGGTCTTCCGCGGCTGGCCATCCAGGTGGCCAACCACCTGCTCCATGAAGAGCGTGCCGAAGCCACGCCGATGGTGATCGGGATGCAGGTAGAAAGCGTCGAGGCTCGCCTCGTCGAGCGCCTCCTCGGCCACCGACAGACAGGCGAAGCCGACTGCCAGCGGTCCCAGCCAGGCGATCAGCAGGACGCTGCCACGGGCGCTGAAGCGTTCGGCCAAGGCCTCTCGCGAGTACCGCTGGCGCAGCATGTACTCGATCTGCGCTCCCGAGATGATCGAGGGATAATAGCGGTGCCAGATGTCATGGGCCAGCGAGGCGATGATCGGCAGCTGATCGCTGCGCGCGACCGAGATGGTGAGTCCCGAGGCAGCGGGCAGGGAAAGCGATGCAGGCATGGTTGATTCCCTCGCGGACGGTGCGCAGAGTCGAGCGCGGACACTCCAGAGGCAATCGCCTTCTGCGCGGATTCAATCGCTGATGGGAATGATCTTCACGCGAATGGTGCCGGTCACGCTGAACCGTTTGCCCGGCACCAGGGGGAAGAGCATGAGCTGGCCGCTTCCACTGACGATCCCCGGCGACTGCTCGAGACCTTTGCCGACCACACACTGCAACGAACCGGCGGCACGTCGTCCCGCCATGCCGCCCTTCCAGGTCGTCTGCTGATTGATTCCGCGGCTGTCGCTGACCTTCCAGGTCTCCGTCGGATGCGGCACCACGCGTACCCGCTGGCCTTCGCTCAGTGTGATCGCAGTGGGGTTGATCCCGCGTTCCGCGTCGACGCTGACGATCCTGCCCTTGAGGCGCTCCCACTGTCCGGCGGAGAGGTGGCTGTAATCGAGATCGGCGCCCAGGGGGAGCGTGGCTTCGATCTCCGCCATACGCTTCTCCGCCAGCGCCAGGTTCAATCCGGTGAGCTCCGCCTTGGCGCCGTCATAGAGTCCGAGGGCGTGCCGCCAGAATGATTCGCGCATCGTCGTCGTACGCTTGCCGAGATCATACCACTGATCGGCCAGGGCCATCCGCTCGCTGGCTTTGGCGGGCGCCAGCAACTCGTTGGCAGCGACCTTGGCGGTGGCCGCATCGTTGCCTTGCGCCAGCAGGGGCAGCGCGCGCTGCCAGTCCTGCACCTCGTTGGCATACCAGCGGCCCACCACCGCGTTGGCGGCGGGATCGCTGGGCACATCCAGCAGTTTCAAAAGTGCCGGTACCACCGCGACGCCCGTGATGCGTCCCAGGCAGGTCCGCAGGTGGCTGGTCACGTCCGGACCCTGATAAGCCTGGGCGAGCTGTTCGCACAACGCGACGACGGTGTCGACCTCCTTGGCGGCGATGGCCAGCTCGCGAGCTTCGTGCAGGAGGGCATACCGTGCGCCTGGGTCTTCCTGATTCTGGAGCGCCTGGTCGATCAGGGTCGGAATCAATGCTGCGCGGGCCTTGGGCGTGGCGTACTCCGCCAGATGGAGCTCCTTGATCGCTGCGAGGGATCGTTTCAGGGCCTCGACGTCGGGAGCAGGGGCCTTGGCCGCTTCCGTCGGCAGGGAGAGCAGGTCCGGCGGAGCGGAGACGTCAGGCTCGGCGCTCACGGTGAGCGAGCTGGCGGAGAGAAGCAGCACGATCAGACAATGATGGATCGGCATGTGATTTCCTGGTGAGGGGATACCCCCATGGGCCGACGGCGCGGTGTAGGGTTATCCCGCAGTGAGACGTCGGGTCGCCGCGGTCTGAGGCAGCCACCGTCGGTACAACGGATCGTCTGGACTATTGCGACTGCCCCAGCCCCGGACATGACCCGTCGCGTCAGCCAGCTGTCAGGGGATCCACGCATGCGCAACGAACGCCTCCTCGACCGCCGTACGTTCCTTGCCGGGACCATGGTCCTGGCCGGGGCACCGCTGTGGTCGTGCGGCGCCAGCGCCCGGGTGCCGACGTTTGCCGCCTATCCGTTCCAGCTCGGCGTCGCCTCAGGGGACCCGACGGCCGATGGCGTGGTGTTGTGGACGCGGCTGGCTCCACTTCCCCTGGCCGGCGGCGGCATGCCGGCGGAGCCGGTGCCGGTACGCTGGGAGATCGCGCAGGACGAACGCTTCACCATCATCGCCAGGCGGGGCGAGGCGGTCGCCTTGCCAGAGTTCGCGCACAGTGTCCATGTCGAGGTCGACGGTCTCCAGCCCGCGCGCTGGTACTGGTATCGTTTCCACGTCGGGGCGGAGGTCAGTGCGGTGGGCCGCACCCGCACGCTGCCGGCGGCAGCCACCCTGCCGGAACGTTTCCGCTTCGCCTTCGTCTCCTGTCAGAATTTCGAACAGGGACTCTTCACCGCCTATGAGCACCTGGCGAAGGAGGAACTCGAACTGGTGATCCACCTCGGCGACTACATCTACGAATATGCCGGCAAGGACAACCTGGTGCGCAAGCACCAGGGCCCTGAATGCACCACGCTCGACGGCTACCGTACGCGTTATGCCCAGTACAAGCAGGATCCCGCGCTGCAGGCGATGCATGCGGCCGTGCCGTGGCTGGTGACGGCCGATGACCACGAGTTCGACAACAACTGCGCCAGTCTGATCTCCGAAGAGGCGGGTGTCACGCCGCAGGTCTTCGCCGCTCGCCGTGCGGCCGCCTACCAGGCCTTTTACGAACACATGCCGCTGCGGCGCGCAGCGTTGCCCAAGAACGGCGACATGCTGCTGTTTCGCAGGGTGCAGGCTGGCCGGCTCGCCGATTTCCATGTCCTCGACACTCGTCAATACCGCAGCGACCAGCCCTGTGGCGATCACAATAAACCGCAATGCGCGGAGGCGCTCTCGTCGGACCAGACCATGCTGGGTAGCGCCCAGCGCGAGTGGCTGCTCGCCGGACTCGGCGGTTCGCAGGCGGGATGGAACGTCCTCGCCCAGCAGGTGATGATGGGCCGCGTCGACCGCAAACCGGGCGAGGGTGTCGCCTACTGTATGGACCAGTGGCCAGGATATGAAATGGAGCGTCGTCAGCTGCTGCGCTTCTTCCACGAACGGAAAGTCCCCAATCCGGTGGTTTTGACCGGCGACATCCACACCAATTGGGCCAATGAACTGATCGCCGACTTCGACGATCTCGGCGGTCGGGTGGTGGCGAGCGAATTCGTCGGCACGTCGATCTCCTCATCGGGTAATGGCACGGCTGAGCCGAAGGACCTCGCCCGCATCCTCGCGGACAATCCCTTCGTGAAGTTCCATAACGCCGAGCGCGGCTATGTGCGTTGCGAGATCACGCCCGCCACCTGGCGCAGCGATTACCGCACGGTGCCGTTCGTCAATCGGCCTGGTGCGCCGCTGACCACGCGGGCATCATTCATCATCGAATCGGGTGATCCGCGGTTGCAGAAGGCATAACGGGCGGTGGTGGGCGCGAGGGCGGAGATGCATGCTTCCACCGCAGATTCCTGAATGCCTGAGGTGTCGTCGAGCAGAACTCCGCACTCCGCACTCCGCACGCCCGTCAGCGCTCACTTCGCGGGCAGCGACGCGATCCAATCGGAGATCAGTTTCACTGCCTGCTGATCGACCACCGACGAGGCGATGCGTGGCATGCGTTCGGGGCCGAGCAGGGCCATGCGCAGGGCGATCAGCGAACGTTCCGGGTGGCCCGGGTCGATGACCTTGGCGCCAGCGACGTGCAGGTCGCCATGTTGGGGCGCCGTCCCCAGGGTCGCGGTCTGCTCCAAGGGGGTTTCCGAGGACAGCCAGAAATAGGCGTTGCCACCGCCCCATTTGACGTGGCAGTGCGCGCAGTTGGCGTGCAGGTAGGCTCGCGCGCGGTTCTCGAGGCTGGCAGAGGTATCCTGGGGATCAGCGAGTTTCGCCAAACCGTCGGCCTTGCCCTTGGGCAGCCTTTTTTCCAACATCCCGAGCTGGTCGAGCACTTCGATCTGATTGGCGACCACGCCGTTGCCGTAGTCATGGTGGCGGTTCATCTGCCGCGTGCTGGGACCCAGCACGTAGTTCAGCGGCATGGTATGGCACAGCGTGCACTCGGCGCGCCCGGGATAGTGCCAGGTCTGTTCGCGGCTGGCGCCGCTGGCGGTGCGGATGGTGAGGCGCTGGTCGCGGCCCTTGGGATCGTCGAGCAGCTCGGCGTCGCTCTGCTCGTCGTTCCACAGGTAGGTGTAGCCGCGCCAATGGTGCTGCTCGAGGTGGAGGAGGCGGGTTTCCAGGCGGCGGCGCGACGACGGGTCGCCCTCGACCAGGTCGAGCGCGAAGGTCTTCACCAGCACGGTGCCTTCGGGAAAGTCCCAGCCGGAACCCCGATCGTGGCGGATCTTCCCGCTGCCAGGCACGGCCATGAAACGGTCCTTGTGGGCGTTGTCGGACCACAGCGGCGAATTGACGCTGTAAGGCATGACGCCGGCCGCGACCTGGTGGCGGGCGACGTCGGCGAACAGGCCGGTCTGACTGAGACGGCGGGGGAAGATGCGCGCCGTCGCGGCGGCGATCACCGCGGGATCCTCGGCGCCCAAGCGATGCAGGCTGCCGGTATGATCGACCATGATCAGCTCCTGCGCGGCATCCTGCGCGAAGCCGACGATGCGCAGCGGGGTGTCCACCAATTCCGCCCGCCAGGTCACCTGCTCACGGTCCGCGCGCAGGCCCCAGATCTTGCCGGTGTCATAGTCGCCATAGATGTACGCCCCGGTGAGTTCCGGCAGCGCCTTGCCCCGGTAGACGAAACCGCCGCTGAGCGAGCGCGCTTCGAAGTGTTCGTGTTCCCACAACGGCTTGCTGATCGGCGTGATGCCGCGAGGGCGTTCCGGGCGGAAGTCGTGCGAGCCCTCGAACACCGACCAGCCGTAGTTCTGCCCCTTGCCGATGCGCATCACGGAATCCCACAGGTCCTGGCCGACGTCGCAGCCCCACAGCTCGCCGGTGACGCGGTCGAAGCTCATCTTCCAGACATTGCGCAGGCCATAGGCCCAGACCTCGCCACGCGCCTTGGGCACCGTCAGGAAGGGATTGTCCGCGGGGATGGCGTAGTTCAGCCCGGGGGCCGGATGGTCGACATCGATGCGATTGACGGCGGCGTTGAGATCGCTGAGGTCCTGGCCGCTCATGCGCGCATCGCCGTAGCCGTTGCCGTCGCCGACGGGGAAATACAGCATGCCGTCGTTGCCGAAGTTGAGCGAGCCGCCGAAGTGGTCCTCGCCCGAGGCCCATTCGATGATCGTCAGTGCCGAAGCCGGATCGATCTTCGGAGTGCCGTCACCCGCGGTGGTGACGGTGTAACGCACGATGTGGCTGGTGGCCGGATCGGGGATCGGATCGCGGGTGAAGACGTAGAGGAAACCGTTTTCGGCAAAACGCGGATGGAACGCCACGCTGTAGGCGTTGCGCCGGTAATCCCATTTGCGTTCCGGGGTCGCCAGATCGAGCAGCACGTTGGCAGTGCTCACCGAGTCGTTGGCCGGGAAGGTACGCACCACCGCCATCTGCTCGGTGACGTACCAATGTTTCCCATCGGGTGACAGTTGGGCATCGACCGGGCTTTCGAGCTTGAGCCCAGGGAACAGACGCGTGGTGCGGTAGCGCGCCGGTGGCTCCGGTGCGCCGACCACCTGCGACGTGGTCCAGGGCACGCGCCGGGTGGTGTCGAACGGGGTCGGCTGATCGCTCGCCGGGAGGGCCGCCGAGCACCACAGCGCGAGCGCGCAGACACCTGACCAACGATTCAGAACGAAACGTTTCATGTCAGGTAAATGCCGAAGGATCCGCTGCATGGCAGGGGACCATCCAGGAGGGCATGGGGATTCAATCGTAAGCAGGGGGAGATCCCGCACCGGTGTGTGGAGCGTCGCTGGCATGCGGGAGGATGATCAGCGCCATGACGGCGGGACACCACGCGAGCGCGGTTTATGATGGTGCCGAGGTGAACGGATGGGATCTGGTCCTAGGTCCTCGGCGCGGTCATGGTCCGGAATCCGTTCCGGGTCGGCACCTGCGCGGGATTGGACGCTCACCCCGCGAATGGTCCCGAGCCATGCACCGTCGGTGCCAGTTCGCCTTCCACGCCTTCGGTGGCGCCGAGCTTGTGGATCTCCTCGAACTTGACCGAGATCTTGGTCGAGACGCCGGGCTCGTTCTGGGTGATGCCATAGATCGCGTCGACGCGTTGCATGGTGCGTTTCTTGTGCGTGATGACGATGAACTGCGAATCCTTCACGAACTCGCGCAGCATGTTGCAATAGACGTCGACGTTGGACTCGTCGAGCGGAGCGTCGACCTCGTCGAGGATGCAGAACGGACTGGGTTTGGTCTGGTAGACCGCGAACAGCAGCGCGATGGCGGTGAGGGCCTTCTCGCCGCCCGACAACTGGGTGATGATCTTGGGATTCTTGCCCGGGGGCTGGGCGACGATCTCCAGGCCGGCTTCGAGGATGTCGAGCGGCACCGCCTTGTGCGTGACCACCTCGCCATCGGGCATGGTCTCGGTGGTGGCCTCGGGTTTCTCCAGCACGAGGTCGGCCTTGCCGCCACCGAACAGCTTGCGGAACAGCTCCTGGAAGTTCTTGCGCACCTCCTTGTAGGTCTGCTCGAACAGCTTGCGGCTGATGTCGTTGATCTGCTCGATGATCTCGCCGAGCTTGGCCTGGGCGTGGCTGAGATCGGTGAACTGCTTGTCGAGGAAGGTCTCGCGCGCCTGGACCTCCTCCAACTCGTCGATCGCCGCGAGATTGACCGGCCCGAGGGCCGACAGCTCCTTCTCGGTGGTCGCCAGGTCGTGGCGCAGCTTGGGCCAATCGAGGTCGGCCGGCCGCTGGTAGTTGCCGAAGGCCTCCGCCAGGTCGAGCTGGTAATCGTCCATGATGCGCTGGCTCAGGCCCTCGATGCGCACCTTGGCTTCGCCGATCTTCACTTCGAGCTGGTTGCGTTCGTGTTCGATGCCGCGCTGACGGCCCGACAGTACGCGCGCCTCCTGACGTTGGCCCTCGACGCCGTTGCGCAGGTCGTCGCGTTCCTTGATCAGGCGGCCCAGGGATTCGGCCAAGGTGGCGACCTGCAGCGATTCCTCGCCGAAGATGCGCTGGTTGTCGTCGCCGGTCTGGCGCAGTTCGGCGCGCTTGGCGTCAAGGCCGGCGAGACGGCGTTCGCGTTCGATCTTCTGATCTTCGAGCTCCTGCAGGCTGCGCACCAGGTGGCTGAGGTGGTTGCGCACCGCTTCCTGGCGTTCCTGCGTGGTGGCGACGCTGACGCGCAGATTGTTCACATCGTCCTGGATGCGATTGCGATGGGCGGCCTTGGCCTGCAGAGCGTTCTGCATCTGACCGATGTCGCCATCGAGCTTGCGGGTGAGTGCCGCGAACCATTCGCGCTGGCCGAGCAGGTCGCGCGCCTCGCTTTCGATCTTGGCAATCTCAGCGGCGATCTCCTGGAGTTCAGCGCCGAAGCTGCTGGTGGCATCCTCAAGATGCAGGCGGTCGCGTTCGGTCTTCATCAGCTGGGCCTTGGCCTCGCCGACGTTGCTGTCGACCTGCTTGATGTCGCGCCGGCACTCCTCGACGCGCATGCTGCGCTCGAAGGCGTCCTTCTTGGCCTGGTCGCGCGCGGTGCCGACCACGACCTTGCGCTTGGCCAGCTCGGCGAGCTGTTCCCCGAGCTTGCGGATCTCGTTCTTGCGCGAGACCAGGCCGCCGTTGTCGGCGCCCTGCTGGCGGCCACCAGTCATGGCACCGCCGGCATTGACCACTTCGCCGTCGAGCGTCACCAGGCGGCACGAGACCCGATGGTTGCGGCGCAGCGCGATGGCGTGATCGAGGGTCTCCACGATCAGGACGTTGCCGAGGAGGTGTTCGAAGGCGCTCTGGAAACGCGCCTCGAACTCGATCAGGCGGCTGGCCAGGCCGACCACGCCGGGCTCGCGCAGGATGCGCTGGTCGACGCGTTCGGAGCCGTGGATGTCGTTGAGCGGCAGGAAGGTGGCGCGCCCGCGACGCTCGCGTTTGAGGAAGTTGATGGCGTCGCGCGCCGCCTCCTGGGTCTCGGTGACGATGTTCTGCGCCTGGCCGCCGAGCGCGGTCTCGATGGCGATGACGTAGTCGTCGGGCACGCGGCAGAGATCGGCGACCATGCCGACGATCCCTGGGAAGCGGTCCATCTGCTGGAGCACGTCCTTGACCCCGCGGAAGACGCCTTCTGCGCGGTTCTCCTGCTCCTGCAGCATGCGCATGCCGGTCTCGGCGCGCGCCTCCTGGTGGCGCACCTCGTTCAGTTCGCTGTCCAGGCGGTTGCCCTCCGCCAGTGCGGTTTCACGCGCGCGGATGTGGTCGTCGAGCTGGGTGTGCAGCGTCGAGGCGCCAAGGATCAGCTCGCCCAAGGCCGACCGCGCCGCGGATTCGGCGACGCGCGCGTGCATCAGCGCGTCGGTCTGGCCGCCGGTGCGATCCTCCAGGCGCTTGCGGCGGTCGGAGGTGGCCTGGCGGGCGCTTTCGACGCGGCCCTGCTCGGCCTCGATACGCGAGAGTTCGCGCAGGCACTCGACCTGCTTGGCCTTGGCGTCCTCGACCTCGGACACCAGGGTGTCGACCGCGGCCATCGCCGCGTCGAGCGCATCGCGTTTGTCCTTCAGCGCGCTGTTCAGCGTGGTGTCGCCCGAACCGCCGCTCTCGACATTGGCCATCGTCAGCTCGGCTTGCGCGTGCTCGGCGTTCAAGGCCTCGATCTTGGCGGTGAGGGTGCCCAGCGCCGTGCGGTCGGCGGCCTCCTGCTGGTCGATCTCGACCAGGCGGTAACGCGCATCCTTGGAGCGCGAATCGGCGACATCGCGCCGGCTCTGGGCGTCGGCGCGGGTCTGCTCCTGCGCGCGGATCTCGTTCTCCAGCTGGACCAGGCGCAGGTCGGCGGTGGCCAGGCCGGCCTCGAGTTCCCCCAGGCGGGCGGCGACCTCCGCGCCGCTGGCGGCGAGTTCATCGCTGCGCGTCGAGTGCGCGGTCAACTCGCCGGTGAGGCGACCAAATTCCTCCAGCGCGAAGGCCATGCGCAGTTCGCGTACCTGTTCGGTCAGCTGCTTGAAACGCAGCGCCGCCTGCGCCTGACGCGCGACCGCCTTGACCCGGCGGCGCACTTCGCCGAGCACCTCGCCGATGCGCTGCAGGTCGAGGTCGACGCGTTCGAGCTTGCGCAGCGCGACCTTGCGGCGCGCCTTGTAGCGCGAGATGCCCGCGGCCTCTTCGAGGATGACGCGGCGATCCTTGGTGTTCGATTCGAGGATGAAGCCGACCCGACCCTGCTCGATCACCGAGTAGGCGGCGGTGCCGACCCCGGTATCCATGAAGAGTTCCTTGATGTCCTTCAGGCGGCACGGCTTGCCGCTGAGGAAGTAGGCCGAGTGGCCATCACGGGTCAGGCGCCTGGTGATCGCGACCTCATCGCTCTCCATGCCCAGCTGGATGCCGACCTGGTCGAGCACCAGGGTGACCTCGGCGAAGGCCATGCTGCGGCGGGTGGCGCAGCCATTGAAGATCACATCGGTCATGTCCTCGCCGCGCAGGGCCTTCGCCGACTGCTCACCGATCACCCATTTGATCGAGTCGACGATGTTGGACTTGCCGCAGCCGTTGGGGCCGATCACCGCGGTGATGCCATCCTCGAAATCGAAGGTCATGCGGTCGGCGAAGGACTTGAAGCCGAAAGTCTCCAACCGCTTGAGGCGCATGCGTTCACTCCTGCGGCGGGAGGGTATGGGGGGGGCGGGGGGGGCAAGGAGGTCCGGCGCTGCGGGAGCGTGCGGCGGAGGGGCGCGGCCGGACAGTGCTCTAAAGCTGCTCATGAAGAAGAATCGGCCGCAGAGACGCAGAGACGCAGAGGAAAGGCACAGCAGGGTCTTTTCACCTCTGCGCCTCTGCGCCTCTGTGGCCAAAGATCTTAGCTTTAGAGCTGGTTTCATAACCCATTCCTACTGCGCCCGGCCCTCGTCGGCTGCGGCCGCGTCAGACGAACCATTTGGTGCTCAACATGGCCTCCGGCCATGCCTCCGCTCCAAACGGCCCGTCTTCCTTGCCTCGCTCGACGATGGCTCGGGCTCGCTACGGGATGGGTTATGAAACCAGCTCTTACAGCATTGGTGGTCGGACCGTGCCGCCGGCTTTCCTGGGCAGGCTGCACAGCTCCGCCGCCAAACCCTCCACTCCGCACCCCGCACTCCGCACCTTCCCCATGCCCAGCCCTTGCAGTCTCCGCTCCCTGGCGAACCATCCCGCCCCATGACCCAGGTCCCCGTCGTCACACTGCCCCATTTCACCGGTCTCAAGCTGCCGGCCTACGCCACCAGCGGCGCGGCCGGTCTGGATCTGGTGGCGGCGATCGATGCCCCGCTGGAGATCATGCCCGGCAAGCGGGTCCTCATCCCGACCGGGCTGATGATCGCCGTGCCCGCCGGCTTCGAGGCGCAGGTGCGTCCGCGCTCGGGGCTGGCGCTCACCAATGGCCTGACGGTGCTCAATAGTCCAGGAACCATCGACAGCGACTACCGCGGCGAGGTGAAGATCATCCTCGCCAACCTGGGCGACGAGCCGGTGAACATCCTGCGCGGCACCCGCATCGCCCAACTGGTGGTCGCGCCCGTCCAGCGCATCACCTGGCTGCACGTCACCGAGCTCGAGGGCACCAAGCGGGGTGATGGCGGCTTCGGATCGACCGGCAAGACATGAGCGATCGTCCGATGTCCGATGTCCGATGTCCGATGCCGCGTGGCTGTGCGGCATCCTGCTGGTCACGCCGGTTCGCCGACCAACACACGGCTCCGACGACAGCGGACCGGGGCCTTTGATCCATGCGACTGCTTGCTGACTGCGGTAATTCGACGATCAAGCTCGGGCTCTCCCAGGATGGTGGCATCTGGCAGTTCGAACGATTGACGCCCAAGATCGCCGCGCTCGATGAATTCATCAAGCCGTTCGACCGCACCATCACCGAACTGGTGGTGATGCCGGGCGCCAAGCTCAATACCACCCTGGTCGAATCGTGGTGGCGCGGCGTCGGCAAGGGCCGTCGCCTGCGCATGGTCGGCAACAGCGCGCTGCCCATTCCCGATCTCGGACAGTATCCCAATTGTGGGGTCGATCGGGTCCTGGCCGGCCTGGTGGGCTGCATCCAGGAACGCAAATCGCTGGTGGTCATCGATGCCGGTACCGCCACCACCATGTCCGCCTGGCGGTATGAGCTCAGCAACCCGGACCCGCTGTCCGCCGTGCAGTTCGCTGGCGGGTTGATCCTGCCCGGGGCGGCGAGCTGTGCGATCGGCCTGGCGACCCAGGCCCCTGCGCTGCCGGTGGTCGAGGTTCTGGGCCCGGATGCCCACGCCCGGCAGTTCGACACCCAGGGCGCGATCGGCGCCGCCATCGGCATCGGCTACGGCCCGATGGTGGCCGCCTGCATGCTCAAACTCGAACGCGAGACCGCCATCCATGACCACATCGCCACCGGCGGCAACTGCGGGCTGATCATCGCCTCGTCGGTCCTGCCGCGCCTGAGCTACCGCCCCAGCCTGGTACTCGAAGGCCTGGAACTGCTCTGCCGCATCACCGACCGCACGCGGCGATCCTCGGATCCCGAAGGCCAGACCGCAGCCGTTCCGCGCTGACCATCAGCAGCGAAGTCGCCATCGGTGACACACGGGTGTCTCGCCAATGATGGACAGCTGAGATATTTGGCCGCAGAGGCGCAGAGACGCAGAGGTGAAAAGACCCTGCTTTGCTTTTCCTCTGCGTCTCTGCGTCTCTGCGGCCGATTCCTCTTCATTGGCTTAACAGCATTGGCGTCTCGCCTGTGATCGTCCGACCTCGATTACACGGGCCAGACGCCCGTGCCACGGGTCAGACGCAGGCGACTGTCCGCCATCCTTGCCTGCTGACATGACTGGTCTGACCACTTATGGTCCCGCCGCGCGGCGTTCGCGCATTCACATCCGAGGTCGTCCATGGATCCGCTCACCGTCACCTCCACCACCTGGCGCGGCGTCGCTGCCTGGCGCGTCGCCGGTGGCACGCTGGAACTCGTCATCACCGAGGTCGGCGGCCACCTGGCCGCCATCCGGCTGATCGGCGAAGAGATCAATCCGCTGTGGCAGCCTGCCTGGCATGCGGCGGACCCACGGGCGGTGCCCGAGGGTGGTTATTACGGTGGCTGCGAAGCCGGCCTGCTCGCCGCGATCGTCGGCCACAATGTCTGCATCGACCGTTTCGGTCCGCCGCACGCCGATGAACAGCGGCCGGTACACGGCGAGCCCGGGGTCGGTCGCTGGAGCATCAGCCGACAGGATGCCGATCTGCTGGAGTTCACCGTCCCCATGCCGCTCGCCGGCTTGACCACGCGCAAACGCGTACAACTGGACGGCAACCGCCTGTTGCTGGCCCATGGCGTGCACAATCCTGGGCCGGTGCGTCGCGAGATCGAATGGTGCGAGCACATCAACCTCGGTCAGCCCTTCATCGATCTCGCCACCTGCGAGGCCGGTGTCGATGCGATCTGGAACTGGCATGGCGAGCCCGAGCCGCTGCCGCGCTTCCCCGCCATCCCGTCGCTCGGGGCGATGCCGGTGCGCGAGGTCCTCGCCATTCCCACCCCCGATCAGCCGATGTGCGGCGACGTGGTCGCCGCCCGGGTGAAGACCGCCACGTGGTCGGTCACCAACCCCACGCTCAAGCGCCGCCTGAGCTGCGCCTGGGAGGTCGCCGACTTCCCCTGGCTGACCGTCTGGACGCAACATCGCAGCCGCCCAGGAACCCCATGGTTCAACCGCGAACGCACGCGTGGGCTGGAGCTCACCACCAAACCCTTCCCCAATGGCCGCACCGATGCCGAGGTGCATCCGACCTTCCAGGGGGTGACCACCGTCTGCACGGTCGAGGCGGGGCAGTGGAAGGAACATCCCATCGAGCTGCGCTGGGAGCGGGTCTGACCCAGACCTCTGAGAGCTGGTCGCGGCGCGGGAGGTGGCGGGCGTCGACTCGGGCAAATACCGGATCGCCCTGAGCGCATGCGCTTCGACACCTCGACTTGATCCGTCCTCGGAACCCGACGACGCTGGGCGACCTTGCGGGTACCAGCTACCCGACCTGCACCCGCCACCCGGAGTCCGCCATGTCCTTCCTGCGTTCCGCCGCCCTCGTCCTCATCGCCGCCGCCGCGCCGCTGTTCGCAGCCGAAGGCATCCAGCTCTTCAACGGCAAGGATCTCACCGGCTGGGAAGGCCGTGAAGGACTCTGGAAGGTCGAGAACGGCGCCATCGTCGGCCAGACCACCAAGGAGAACCCGACCAAGGGCAACACCTTCCTGTTCTGGCGGGGCCAGGAGATCGAGGATGGCGAACTGGTGTTCAAGTGCCGCCTGGTGGACACCACGAACAATTCCGGCGTGATGTTCCGCGGCAAGGACGCCGGCAACTTCGTCTCCAAAGGGTACCAGATCGACATCAACAGCGGCGCCGAGCACTATGGCAAGCTCTATGACGAAGGTGGTCGCGGCCGCGTGGTGATGTGCGGCGAGCAGGTGGTGTGGGACAAGCTCGACGACGGGAAGTACGGTAAGAAGCAGAACACCCCGATCTCAGGCGAGGAATGGAAGAAAGCCGAGAAGAAGAATGACTGGAACGAACTGCGGGTGGTCGGCAAAGGCAACCACATCGAGGTCTTCCTCAACACCGTGAAGGTGCTCGACTTCGTCGACAACGAGGAGGAGAAGCGCTCGAAGAAGGGTTTCATCGCCCTGCAGATCCACGCCGGCGCACCGATGCGCATCGAGTTCAAGGACCTGGTGTTCACGCCGGCGAAGTAGCTCCTGCGAGCGCTCCGGGACCATGGTCGCCGAACAGCGCCCATGGTTTTTCATGCACTGCCGCCATTGCCTCGGCCAAGGAACAGGTTCCTCTCGCAAGCATGGCGGATGCGACGAGGAGCCGAGGATATCGCCGCTGGACCCATGCCATCTTCGTCCTGGTCCTGGCGGTCAGCGCCGCCGGCGTCGCGAGTGGTTGGTACTGGTATGCGCTCTGGCCGCTTCCTCCGGGCTGGGTGATCGGCAGTTCGCCGTGGATCGAACCGCGGATCCGAGCCTTGGCCAGGGCCAGCGATGACGAGTTCTCGGACCTCTACGACCTGGTCGATCGCGCGATGGATGGGCTGGAAAACCAGCAAAGGGCGATCCCCGGCTACGTCGCATGCCTACGTTCGTCGGATGATCATCTCAGGAGGATCTGCCTGCACCTGGCGTTTCGCATGAAACCCTATGCGGGTGAAACCTCCCGCGAGATCGTGCAAGAGCTCGTCCGCGCGGCTGAGGATCCTGATCCCGAGTTCGCCGTGATGGGCTGCTGGGCGTTGCATTCCATTCCGCGCGAGGTGGCCATACCGGTCTGGCGACGGCTGCTCGGCGAGCGTGCCACCAGCCCCCAGGTCCGGGAGCAGGCGCTCGATTGCCTGAGTGTGAGGTACGAGTTCGAGGCCACCCCCTGGGTGCTTCCGTACCTCTCCGATCCGGATCCATCCATCCGTTTTGCCGCACTGCACGCCGTGTGGGAAATAGAAGACCCGCAGGCCCTCGATGCGGTACGGCGGATGTTGGACGACTCCGATTCGGCCGTGCGGGCGAAGGCGGTTGAGGTGTCGGATTTCCTGTCAAGGAAACCGGAAGCATCCTTACCTACGCCAGCAGTGCCTTGACCACATGCCCATGCACGTCCGTCAGGCGGTAATCGCGCCCCGAGAACCGGTATGTCAACCGCTCATGGTCCAATCCGAGCAGGTGCAGGATCGTCGCGTGCAGGTCGTGGATGTGCACCCGGTCCTGCGTGATGTTCCAGCCCCACTCGTCGGTCGCGCCGTGGATGTGGCCACGCTTGATGCCGCCGCCGGCCATCCACATGGTGAAGGCATGCGGATGGTGTTCGCGTCCATCGGGGCCCTGGCGGGTGGGCGTGCGGCCGAACTCGGTGGCCCACACCACCAGGGTGTCGTCGAGCAGGCCGCGGCTCTTGAGATCCTTGATCAGGCCGGCGACCGGGCGGTCGGTGCGCAGCGCATTCCTGGCATGGCCTTCCTTGATCTTGCCGTGCTGATCCCAGTGGCCGACGCTGCTGGCATCGCTGCCGCAATCGACGTGGACGAAACGTACGCCGCGCTCGACCAGCCGGCGCGCGAGCAGGCATTGGCGACCGAACTCGGCGGACTCCTTGCGATCGATGCCATATAGTGCCTCGGTGGCCTTCGACTCCTGCGTCAGATCGAACGCTGCGGGCGCCTGCGCCTGCATGCGGAAGGCGAGTTCGAAACTGGCGAGACGGGCGTCGAGACGGCTGTCGGCCTCGTGCGCCGCCAGGTGGCGTTTGCCCAGGGCACCGATCAGGTCGAGTTGCGCGCGCTGGTCGGTGCGCGGCAGCGCAGCCTCGAGATCGGCGATGGGATGTTGGAGATCCTTCACCCGTGCACCCTGGAAGGCGGCGGGCAGGAAGCTCGAGCCCCAGCACCGGGTGCCGGGCTGTGGCAGCGTCGGTGCGATGCTGATGAATCCTGGGAGATCGCGGTTCTCGCTGCCCAGGCCGTACAGCACCCATGACCCCATGCTCGGGCGCGAGAAGGTCTGCTCCCCGGTGGTCAGTTGGAAGGTCGCACTGTTGTGGTCGATGTTGTCGCACGCCATCGAGCGGATGAAGCACAGCTCGTCGCTGATGGCGGCGACTTCGGGGAACAACGTGCTGACGTCCATGCCGCAGCGGCCGTACTTCTTGAAGGTCCACGGCGAGGCGAAGACCTTGCGTCCGCCCTGGCGGAGATGGCCATCCAGCTGCAGCGGGATGTCCTTGCCGTCGTACGCCGCCAATTGCGGCTTGGGATCGAAGGTGTCGACGTGCGATACGCCACCGCCCATGAAGAGGAAGATCACGCGCTTGGCCTTGGGCGCATGGTGCGGTTTCTT
>JANPIY010000398.1:0-6053 GCA_031425255.1 Planctomycetota bacterium | reverse complement strand
CCCGCCTTCTTGGCCGAACGCCGCAGCGCATCCAGGATCAGGTTGACGGTCGCTGGCGGAGAAGGCGAGTCGGGCGCTTCCCCGTCCGCCGGCGACGGCGATGACGGCGGCGGTGTGATCATGGGCAGCGCAGACGGTGATGGATCATCTCGGTGAACACTCCGGATAGGAACCGTAGCGGATGCTCTGCGCGGGCGTACGGCTGATGGGTGTTCGTGCACCCGCGGTCACGCCTGGGCTATGCGTTGGCATGGATGTCGCTCCCCGCGCTTCGCCGTCAACCTCTGGTACGGAGGGCTCATGTCCTACGACCCAACTCCCACCATGCCGGGTCCCAACCCAACCGTTCGGCCCTGGCGCATCGGCCTGCGTTGCTTGAACCTGGTGGTCTTCAGTTGGATGGTGGTTGCCTGCCAACCAGAGCCACTGGCGCGTCAGGAGGCACCCTCGCCTGGACTGAAAGCCGCTGAAACCCTCCCGCCCGTTCCGGATGGCGAGCCTCAGCGTCACACCGATGGCTCGGTCCCGATACCGCTGGCGACCACTCCCGCCATCACTGGCGACCAGAACAGCCCAGGGGCACCGGTCCCCCTTCCAGCCGCACCGGCGCCGGCACATGCGGTACCTGCGGCCTCGGCGGACGCGGACTCTCACGCAGAGGCCATCGTCAAGGTATCGCCCACGGTACCGCCGGTGACGAGGCCAGCTCCGCCCAGCTCGGCACCTCCCGCCAACACCCAGCGCGACCTCGAGATCACCACCGCCGTCCAGCGTGCCGTGACCGAGGTCATCGGCACGGTCGCCGCCACGCGGACCGTGGTCGTCTCAACCACAGCAGGCGAAGTGACGCTTACTGGTGCAGTCACCAGCGCAGAGCATCGCGATCAGCTCGTGACGCGCGCCGGACTGGTCGCGGGCGTCCGCTCGGTCAACAACCAGCTCACCCTAAATCACCCCTGAGTGCTTCGCAGGCGCGACAACCCTCCCACCCTCGCAGCAGTGGTAGTCGCACCAGTCGAGGCCGCCCGCGTCGAGGTCCGCTGTTCTACCTCATCCATTGACGATCTCGCCGCCATTGACGTGGATGCACTGACCGGAGATGTACGACCCACGTTCACTCGCCAGCAGGACGTAGGCGGGTGCGACCTCATCCGGCTGTCCAGCGCGACCCATCGGAGTCTGCGAGCCGAAGACGGCGACCTCCTTGGGCTTGAACGAAGAGGCGATGAGCGGCGTCCAGATCGGCCCTGGTGCCACGGCATTGACTCGGATTCCCCGCTCCACCAGTGACGACGACAAGGCCCGGGTCCATGATAACAACGCCCCTTTGGTCGCCGCGTAGTCCAGCAGATGGCTGCTGCCCCGGTAGGCCACGACCGAGACGGTATTGATGATGTTCGCGCCGGTTTTCAGGTGCGGGACCACCAGCGCCGTCAGCCGCATGGGGGCAAGCACATTGACCGCGAAGGTGCGCTCCACCTGTTGCCAATCGAGGTCTTCAATGCGGTCAGCCGGGAAGTGGACGGCCGCGTTGTTCACCAGGATGTCGATACGACCCCAGGCATGTATGGTCTTGGCCACCAACTGACGCCGATGACCTGAGCGCGTCAGATCACCACGGATGGCCAGGGCACGTCGCCCGCTGGCCTCGACCAGTTCCACGGTCCGCTGCGCGTCTTCGTCCTCATCGAGGTAGTCGAAGGCGACATCAGCGCCCTCCTTGGCAAAAGCCACCGCGACGGCACGACCGATCCCACTATCGCCGCCGGTGATGATGGCGACCTTCCCCCGCAATAACCCGCAGCCTTGGTAGTGTTCGCCCTCAGCCTGGCTTCCCGGTTTCAACTGCTTCATCCGTCCAGGCTGATGAGGCTGATGTTGACGCGGCCGCAGTGCGCGTTTCGTCGGAGTCTTGGCCATGGTCATCATCCCCTTCCAGCGCTACGGAGTCGTGGAACTCCTGCGCACGTGGATCGAATTCGACCAGGACCCCAGTCCGCCGATTCATGCGGACGTGAACCAGGGGTACCCAGTGCGTGTCACCTTGGGGAGCCATCGTGCCGACCCCCACGTTCCCGGCCATTCGTCGATCGAGACGGAATATGTCTACCGGTAAGGCCAATGCCCGGCAGAGGACTCGGGCGAGGTCGATGGCGGCCTCGCATTGGTGGCTCGGGTAGGTGGATATCACCAATTGGTCTTGGACCAGCGCGAGCGTGCCGCCGGTGTCGATGGTGATGGAGAGCTCGTCGACTGAAAATGAGGAGGATGGTTCGCGTGGGTTGCTCATGGCCTCGTCTCGGTGATACGCAGTGGCGAGCATCGGCATGACCTGGTGCACCAGGGCTGACGATGCGCGACGTCCAGGGCGCCGCGAAGGGGCCAGCGAAGCATTTCGCATGCCAAGGTCGCACTGGGGGTGATCACCGCTCATTTATCGCACAAACACAGGAATCCGGAGAAGTGAACTCTCATCACCCGCTGCAATGTCATGGCACTGCATGAAACGCTTGTTGGATTCTGCAGTCCACACCGGGATGACTGGCATGCTTCGAAACCGCGAAGCCGAGTTCCCGATCCCTTACTCCGACGGCGGGTGTGGGTTGCTGATCCCGAGCCGACGTCGCTTGGTCAGCAAGGTCGAGCGCTCGATATCAAGGACCCGGGCCACGTGACCGACCTTGCCGTAGCGCCGGAGCACCTGCGCGACATGTTCATCCCCGACCTGCCGCAAAGTGAAATCTCCACCGAGGTAGATGCTGTTGGGTGAAGAACCGCGCAGACGCGGCGACAGATCGCCAGGCAGGATGACCGGGCCCTTGGACATCACCACCGCACGCTGGATCTCATTGCTGAGTTCACGCACATTCCCAGGCCATTCATACGCAGTGAGGAGGTTGGCGGCGTCCTCGCTCAAACGGCATTCGCGTCCGAGCTTCGCGGCCTCGACACTGAGGAAGCGATTGGCGAGCACCAGGACATCACTGCGCCGTTCACGCAAAGCGGGGATGGTGATTTCGATGCCGCTGAGTCTGAAGAAGAGATCGGGCCGGAAGGATCCATTGGCGATCAATCGCTCCAGGTCCCGATTCGTTGCGGTGATGAGCCTGACGTCGGCATGCCGGGTGATGGTTTCGCCCAGTCGCTCGAAGGAATGATCTTGGAGGAAACGCAGGATCCTGGCCTGGACACTCGCGGGCAGATCGCCTAGTTCATCGAGGAAGAGCGATCCCCCTTCGGCTGCTTCGACCTTCCCCAGTTGATCCGCAACCGCGCCGGTGAAAGAGCCCCGTCGGTGGCCAAACAACTCGCTGGTGGCGAGCTCCTCGGACAATGAGGGGCAGTTGACGGTGATGAAGGGACGCTGGGCGCGCCGGCTGTGACGATGCAGGAATTCAGCGAACATCGTCTTCCCGGTGCCGTGTTCACCTCGCAACATCACCGGGAGATCGCTCTGCGCGGCCCGTCGAACGCTATCCATCGCCAACCGCATGCAGGAAGCGGTGCTTGCCGAACCGTCGTCCGTGCCACCTATCCCCGCCACCGGGGTCTGATTGACGATCCGCCTCAACTGCAACGGGTCGACGGGCTTGGCCAAACAATCCTGGGCCCCGGCACGCAGGCATCGCACCGCGCAATCGAGCTGCTCGAGTCCGGTCATCGCGACGATGCGGAGCGAATAATTCTCGGCCAGCAATTGCGGAATCCATTGGGACGGGTCCGCATCGGCCGGGCTATCGAGAAACAGGAGATCATGCGGCGTGCCACGCAGCAACTGGATGGCGGGACCAAGGCTGGCCGCCCGGGTGACCTGGCAGCCCAGTGAACGCAGACTGTTCGAAAGCAGGACGAAAGTTCGTACCTCTGGGGTGAGGACCATGACTCGGATACAGGACGCGAAGCGGGCATCATTGACGAAAGATGACTGCATGCTGGTTTTCACAAACGAGGCACTCATGTGTATTCTTCCTGGTCTCGATTCCATTCTCGACCCCGGACAGCGCCGCCCGCCGTTTCAGGCCTTCTTCAGGCTTTCAGCCCGAGCGGTCTGCCGTCTCTGATGTGAATGGTTTGCAACGGGCATGCCAAGGTGCGGTCCCCCTAGGACCACTCGCGGCCACCTGTCTTCGTTCATTATGGAAGGCGGCGTCGAGATCGAGAATTGCATACTGCACGAATGAGTCCAGCAATCCGGATGGCACATCGACCGATCTTTCGGAGCTGGGCCCATTTCATTTCCTGCGGTCGCCTACGCATTCCTCTCACTGCGGGCGTGCACCCAGGCCACGCCAGCGGGGAGCGCTGTGAGCTTTGCCGTCAGCGTTTCGATACACCCCGACTGCACGGCTCTCCTTACCTCACAAGCAATTGGCATGATACGTGCCTCTGGAGGTCCATCACCCCTGTCCCAAAGGACCACCATGACTACGACAAAAACCAGCTCGCAGAGCCGCACCGCAACCAAGGGCCGGAGCAAATCCGCCAGTGGTGGCTCATCGAGGAGATCGGGATCGTCCTCGCGTTCCGACTCCTCGGAAGACGGCAGCTCCGCCTCATCGAAGATCCTGCAATTGGTCAGCGGAGTCATGGGCTCCAGCCTGTCCGAGACCGTCAACAACATGAAGAGCAAGGTCGCTGATCAGGTGTCCATCCACGGTGAGGAATACCTCGACAGCGCTCGCGAGCACATCAGCGAGATCACCGCCAAGGTGGTCGAGTGGGGCAAGAAGCACCCGGTCAAGACCGTGGCTGCGGCCGCCGCACTGGTCGCCGTCTCCGGGTTCCTCTATGCGACCCTGAACGATAAATCCGGCCAGCGCACCAAGAGCGCCCGCAGCGGCGGTAGCTCGCGTTGAGCGACGATCTCCGGCGGCGGAGTTCGACAACGTGCTGCGTCTGATGAGGCGCACGTGCCAGCGATTGGCACGTGCGCCAAGATCGTGTTCCCAGTGATGCATCGAATGCGTCACCAAGGTATGACCGGTGGATGTTGCTCAGCGAAGCACCGGAAAGTTCTCCCGATGAGAACTCAATTGCCGCTAGCGAGCAGATCTTCGCGCAGGTGCCGCGCGAGCGCGATGTATTGATCGAAAGTGGTCGGCTTGATGCGGAACTCATCCGCCCCCAGGCGCAGGCATTCGTCACGGTCACGAGGAGCGTCGCTGGAGGTCATGACGAGCACCGGCAGAGCGCTCAGATGTGGCTGTTGACGCACCCAGGCCAGCAGTTGCCGACCGTCCATACGGGGCATGTTCAGATCGAGGACGAGCAACCTCCAGCCGGGCGCCTCGCCAGTGGTTTTCACCATCAATTCGTTGCGCCCTTCGATGCCATCGCGAGCTGAGTGCAGCGCCACGTTGAAGCCGACCTCCTCACATGCGAGTGAGAGCAGTTCGATGTCGCCAGCGTTGTCGTCGACCATCAGGATGCGGAGCGTGTCGTTCATGGCGTCAGGGTGAAGAAGAAGGTGGTACCGCGCCCTGGAATCGATTCGAACCAGATGCGGCCGCCATGATGTTCGACGATCTTCTTGCAGGCCGCCAGACCGCTCCCGGTCCCAGGGAAACGCCCGGCCGCATGAAGACGCTGGTAGAGCAGGAACAGCCGCCCTGACTCCTCAGTGGCGATCCCGATGCCGTTGTCGGCGACCCGGAAAACCCATTCGCCCCCCTCCGCCACCGCACTGATGTCGATGCGGGGTGGTTCTCCTCGGCGGAAGATGAGGGCATTCGCCAGCAGGTTCTGCCACAGCCTGACCAACTCATCCCCTTGGCCGCGCACCACGGGAAGCGACCCGATGGTGATCACTGCCTGGGTTTCACGGATCATGGAGTCGAGGTTGGTCATAGCCGTTGCCAGCGCCGCCGACACATCGGCCTGGGCGGAATCAACGGTTTTTTTTCCGATGCGGCTGTAATCGAGCAGTGACTGCACCATGCGCAGCAT
Organism: Planctomycetota bacterium; assembly: GCA_031425255.1. Lineage (GTDB taxonomy): Bacteria > Planctomycetota > UBA11346 > UBA11346 > UBA11346 > BOG-1363. The sequence goes on along the minus strand of JANPIY010000398.1, from coordinate 107 downwards.
GCGCTCGGCGCTGGCGTTGACGAAGTCGAAGTGACGCCGGACATCATCAACTAGATGGTCCGACAGACGACGTTCGATGAGTTGCAGATAGGCCGTGATCATGCGCG
>JANPIY010000397.1:0-1745 GCA_031425255.1 Planctomycetota bacterium | reverse complement strand
GGGGTGGATGCCCTTTGCGCTGAACGAAGCCACGCGGTTTATCAGCCCGACCAAGACTCCGGAATTCCTCGCGGCCGGTCTGCCGGTCGTGTCGACTGCGGTGCCCGATGTGGTCGAGGATTACGGAAAGCCCGGGCTCGTCGCGATCGCGGGGCACGAGGATATCGTCGCGGCCCTCGAACTTGCACTTGCCGAGCCTGATCCGGGATGGCGGCGCAAGGTAGACGCGGTCATTGCCCGTAACTCCTGGGATACGACCTGGGCTGCAATGCTCCCCCGGCTGCAGGTGCGTCAAGTCCAGCCGGCAGAGGTGGCATGATGCATGACTGGCTCATCGTGGGCGCGGGGTTTGCAGGCAGTGTATTGGCCGAGCGCATTGCGACCGAACGTCAGGAAAGCGTGCTTGTGATCGACCGGCGCGAGCATGTCGCAGGCAACGCCTATGACGTGAAGAATGCGACAGGGGTGATGATCCACCAGTATGGGCCACACATCTTTCACACCAACGCGCAATCGGTGGTGGATTACCTTACGCAGTTCACCGCCTGGCGGCCCTACGAGCACCGCGTGCTTGCACAGGTCGATGGCAAGCTGCTGCCGATCCCTATCAACCTTGACACCGTAAACCGTCTTTACGGCTTGGCACTGGACGGAACGGGGATGGAAGCATTCCTCGCCAAACGTCGCGAAGAGATTGCGGATGTCGTGACGTCCGAGGACGTTGTGCTGTCGACCGTGGGGCGCGACCTCTACGAGAAATTCTTCCGCGGCTACACGCGCAAGCAATGGGGCCTTGATCCGTCGCAGCTGTCTCGCACCGTGACGGCCCGCATTCCCACGCGGACCAACCGGGATGACCGCTACTTCACCGACAGCTTCCAGGCGATGCCGCGCGATGGCTATACGGCGATGTTCCGCAACATGCTGGACCACCCGCTGATCCAGGTGGAGCTTGGCACAACCTGGAAATCCGTGGTCGACAAGGGCCTCGCCCGCCGGGTGATCTTTACCGGTCCGATCGATGAATTCTTCGATTACCGCATGGGCCGTCTGCCCTACCGCTCGCTGCATTTCGTGCACGAGACGCGGAATGTTGAATGGGCGCAGCCGGTGGCGGTGATCAACTACCCGCAGAGCGAGCGCTACACGCGGGTAACGGAGTACAAGCACCTGACCGGGCAGGTGCATCCGCAGACGAGCCTTAGCTACGAGTATCCGGCCGATGTGGGCGATCCCTACTATCCGATCCCGCGGCCAGAAAATCAGGCTCTGTACCGGCAGTATCGCGCGGCGGCGGACAGTCTGGCGGATACGTGGTTTGTGGGCAGGCTCGGGTCCTACCAGTATCTGAACATGGATCAGGTGGTGGGTCAGGCGCTCGCGACCTTTGCCCGCATCAATGCGACGCGGTCGCCGACAGCCTTTGCCAGGCCCGCCGAATGAACCCGTCGAGGATCGTCGCCATCTCGGACTTCTGCACGCAGGTGCCGCCTCTTTCCGTTGGCGCGGACTTTGCGTGCGACCCCGGGCCGGCGCCGCGTGCTTTGGCGCCAGATGTGGCGGTCCGCGGTGGCTATCTCGAACGCCTCCCCCTCGCTGCCGTGCGCGCCGGTCTGGTGCGCGGCGCGGAGGTGTGGAGTTTCACAGGCCATGATGATCACCCATGCGGGCTGACTGTTTCGGCTGACAGTATCGACCGGCGGGTGTTTCGCGCCGAGGGGCATGCGGCGCCCTATTCCTCTCGC
>JANPIY010000396.1:0-1920 GCA_031425255.1 Planctomycetota bacterium | reverse complement strand
CGCGGCCTCGGTCTGCTGCGCGTTGACCACCAGGACCAGCAGGGCGCTCGTGCCCTCGGGGAGGTCGGCGGTCGTGGCGACCGCCGCGCCGCCGGCGGCGGCGAACTCGGCGCGTGCGGCGTCGCGCGTGTCGCAGCCGGTCACCGCATGGCCCGCCTTGAGCAGGGAGAGGGCCGCGCCCATGCCCATGCTGCCCATCCCGATCACGCCCACCCGCATCACCCGATCCCCCGCTGTTGCCGCAGACTGGGCAGGACGCGGCGGCGGGGCAAGGCCGCGTTCAGCGGATGCTGGTCTGCCCGGTGGTCCGGCCCGAGGCATCGCGGTGGGTGATGGTGTTGCCGCGGCGTTCGGAGGTGCCGGTGGTGCGGCCCGAGGCGTCGCGATGGGTGGTGGTGTCGCCGCGGGTCTCTGACCGCCCGGTGGTGCGGCCGGAGGCATCGCGGTGCGTCGTGGTGTCGCCACGGACCTCGGATTGGCCGGTGCTGCGGCCGGCGCTGTCGCGATAGGTGGTGGTGTCGCCACGCCGCTCGGCCTGGCCGGTGGTGCGCCCGGCACTGGCGCGATCGGTGGTGGTGCCGCCGCGCGTCTCCGCCTCGCCGGTGCGGCGGCCCGACGCGTCGCGGGTGGTTTCCTTGAAGGCGTGGGCGCTGAGCGGTGCCAGCAGCAGCAGCGACAGGATCGCTGTGATCAGACGCATGGTGAGACCCCTTGGTTGGTCGGCGCAGCGGCGATCCTGAATAGTTACGATAAAAAGATGATCGAATCATGGCGCGGTCAGCCTGGTGCGTGGCTCAGCCCAGTGCGAAGACCACAAGCTGCACCACGGCCACGACAGCGGCGAGGATCAGCGCGATGCGCGAGAGCACATGCATGGGTGGCATGGGTCAACGCGGCCCCGTCAGCGCCGCCGGCCCCTGCGCGGTGCCCTGGTCGCGGCCCTGCGCGTCGCGGTACCGCGCGGTGCCGCCACGGTTCTCGATGCGGCCGATGACGCGGCCCTGTGGATCGTAGCGAACCGCCTCGCCGCCGCGCAGCTCCACCCGGCCCAACGGGCGGTTCTGCGCGTCGAAGCTGGTGGTGACGCCGCCGCGCACCTCGGACCGGCCGGTGGCGCGTCCCTGGGCATCGAAATGGCGGATGGTGGTGCCGCTGCGCTCGGAGCGGGCGGTGATGCGGCCGGTCAGGTCGTAATAGGTGGTGGTGTTGCCGCGTGTCTCTGCCCGTGCCGTCGCGCGGCCCTGCGGGTCGCGGAACTGGGTGGGTTGGGTCAGCGCCGTCACGGGCGCGAGCAGCAGCACAAGCAGCATCAGGTGGCGCATGGCGGAGATCTCCGGTCGTGTCGGCCGGGATTGCGCCACGGCACCCGGTTCGCGCGCAAGAGACGCGTTCACGCACCGGTTGCGATTTACACGGAAGGTTCACATTGCTATGCGTGCCGCCGCGCGTGACCCCCGGCGCGTTGGGTGTGGAGCCTTGCCCGTATGAAGATCGTGGCCTGCAACAGCAACCGCCCCCTGGCCGAGGCGGTGGCCGCATCGCTGGGACTGCCGCTCACCAACGCTTCCGTCCGCCGCTTCGCCGACATGGAGATCTTCGTCGAGATCCATGAGAACGTGCGCGGCGAGGATGTCTTCGTCATCCAGAGCACGTCGTATCCGGCCAATGACAACCTGATGGAGCTGCTGATCACGCTCGATGCGCTGCGCCGCGCGAGTGCCCGGCGCATCACGGCCGTCATCCCCTATTTCGGCTATGCGCGGCAGGACCGGAAATCGGGCAGCCGGACGCCGATTTCCGCCAAGCTGGTGGCGAACCTCATCACCGCCGCGGGTGCGAACCGCGTGCTGGCGATGGACCTGCACGCCGCGCAGATTCAAGGCTTCTTCGATATCCCCGTCGACAACCTGTTCGCCGCGC
>JANPIY010000395.1:0-2434 GCA_031425255.1 Planctomycetota bacterium | reverse complement strand
GTCCGGCCAGGGCAAGGCGAACGTTTTATGCGATCGCGGATTCACTTGGGCCGCCATTGGAAGAATATCCCCTTGGCCATCCACACCTCCTCGAGGAAAACGATGTAGGTGCCATCTTTGCGCCGGTGCGATTGGATGCCGTCATTCATATCCAACCAGCCGGTCGCACCGCCGATGTCGGCAGTCGGCAACAGCCGTCCCTGACGCTTGCCATCAGACAGACGGATCACATCCACGGCCATCTGCTCATGCTGCCAGGTCGAGCCGATGAAGACGTACTCCGCCTCGAAGCTCCAGGCTTTGGGCGCCTTGCCGATGAGGCCTTCGGGCGGAATCAACGAGGTCTTCCACGCCAGCTTCGGAGCAGTGGTCCAGCTATCGAAGCGCTGCAATTCAGCACCGACGTCCATCTGTTCCCACCCGCCGCCGGGATGGGGATGATTGGGAGTCCATACGCCCAGGTACATGCGGTCCTGCGCCGCATCATAAAAGATCTTCGAGAGATGGCTGATGCCGCTGTCCCGTGGAATGGGGCGGACGTGATCCGGCGTGGAATTCCATGTCGGCACTCCGCGTTGGTCGATGCCGAGGCAGGCCAGGCGTGCGATGACTCCCTTTTCCGCCTCCCAGCCTTTCTGGTTGAGCCAGATGTTGCCGAGCGCATCGACGCTCATGCATTGCCCGCACTCCGGCGCTTTTTTGTATTCGCCGGCCTGCATCCGCCCGTCGCCATTCGCATCGCTCCACATGAAAGGGCCATCAGGACGATGTGGCGGATAGGCGGGATCCTTGCTCCCGTCGGGCCAGTACATCGCCGCGGGAATGGCGATCTCGCCAGCGAAGCGCCAGAAGAACAATTCACTCCCCATCTGCTGCTTGCCGAACATCACCGTCTGTGCGCCGATACGCAGCATGCGCATCGCCAGGAATGGTTGGCGCAGACGATGGTCTTCGGGAAAACGCATAGGGTCGAGCGTAATGGCCGCATGGTCCAGCCCGCCCCAGGCGGCTTGGCATAGTCGATGACATAGCGGTGTCCGGCGCTGTAGATCGAGTTGTCAGCGCTGGGGTCGGCATCCGCGCAGGTGACGAATTCACTCCCTTGACGTTCCCACACCAAGCGGCGTGCCGGGTCGAATTTCCAGAGTTTCGCCCCATAGTCCCAGCTCGACACGTACAGGTTTCCGGCCGCGTCGGTTTGAATGCCGGTGAGACGGAAGAATTTCCCAGGCATGACCTTGCCTGGGCGTTCTCCGGAATAGATCGGTGCGCCGAAGTCGCCGTCGGCGATGTGTGCGCCCGTACTGGCGCGGTAGCGGCGGATCTGCTGGCGATCGAGAGCCCCATCGGCGATCAACACGTCGCCGCTGCGCACATCGATGCAGACCGCCACCGGTTTGCGGCAGTCGCTGATCGTCACGCCGCGGTCTTCACCGTTGCGGCCGATGCGGCGGACGTGATTGGCCAGGGTGTCGATGACCCACAGGTCGTGTGGCGCTGACGCATCGATCGCCAGCCGGCCTGGATTGGGGCAGGGAAAGCTCATGCCCTCGATCATGGTGGCGGTGGTCACCGTGCGGATGCGGCCGGCGACGAGGTCGCTGACATAGAGGATCCCGTCGTGGACGGCGAGCCCGGGCGGCATCTTTTTGCTATCGGGAAAAAGCGCGAGGCGGTTGTGATTGACGGCGCCGGTCCATCCAGCGGCCTTGCCGTCGCGGGTGTAGCGGCTGATGCCACCATATGATTTTTTCGCATTGGCCTGGCCGTCCTGGCTCATCGCATAGTAGACATGGGTGGTGTCGGCGGTGACGGCTTGGCCACCGGAATAACCCCAGGAGTGGAATTGCGCCGCGTAGTCGCCGTCCGCTTCCTGGACGCCGATCTTGTCGCCTGCGGTGGTGTAGATGCCAGCCTCGCCGGCTTTCTCATCCCAACCCGTGATGGCATAGATGCGATCTCCAGCCACCACCAGATCGTCCACCGCCATCTGCATCCATTTTCCACGACCGCCGCCACCGCCGGCATAGCTCCAGGTGTTGCCGAACCAGAACGTCTGCGCATTCAACGCGCCGGGCGCAGGCACCAGAAGCGGTATCGGCTCTGGAGTGACCGCGGATGGCGGAGGTTTTACGGGTTCGCTGCCAAGCACCACGACCGCGGCAAGACTGGCACCCAGAACCAGCGTGGCGACGGCAGTGGCGGTGGTGAAGGACATGGTCATGAGCGGGGCGACACCCTTGGCGAGTGCGGCGGCGGCTGGTGCGGCAGTCGGCGTCAGGCCGACGTGCGCGCAGGCGGCCACCACGGCGGGGTTGGCCGCGCTGACTTCGCTGGCCATCCCCGTGGCCAAGGCGGTGAGGCCCAACCTGACGCCGCGGCTGGCAAACCAGCGCCGCAGCAAACCAAGACCTTCATGGAGGCGGGTCTTGAC
>JANPIY010000394.1:0-5862 GCA_031425255.1 Planctomycetota bacterium | reverse complement strand
CGGCAGGGGATCCGGCGCAGCCGTGGGACGAACGTTTCCGCGCCGATTACCTGCGTGACGACCTCGAACACCGGCCAGGTGGTGCTGGTGATGCCCGGGGTACGCCTGCATGCCGCGCGCCTGGGATTACATCCGAAGGCTCAGACCGGTGATGCCTGGGAGGTCGAGGCCTTCGTCGAGCACGCCGGGCGGCGCATCACCATCACCGCCGACAAGGTCCACATCGATCGTACGATGCTGAGTTTCGAAGGCGTGCGCGCCGTCGCCGGACACGGCGGGCTGGTCGGCCTGGGGGCCAGCGCCGCGCGGGTGTACCTGCGCGACCAAGCGGCGGCGGATCGCAGCGGATTCGAACGCCAGGTCGAAGGCATCGAAATGATCGGCACCACCATCCGTGCCGCCGGGGTGCCGGTGATGTGGCTGCCGTACCTCTATCGCGACTTCTATTACGACTATCCGTGGACGCGTTACGAAGGCGGCAAGACGCGCCGGCTGGGTTATTACGCGCGCGCCTGGGTCGGCACCGGACTGCGCGACATCTATGGCTGGCATCCGCGCCTGGAAGCGCGCGGCGATCTCTACTCGCGCACCGGCGAAGGATGGGGCGTACGTGGCGCGTGGGACAACCCCGACCACGGTCATGGCGAGATCACCTGGTTCGACATCCCGCACGAGATCGTGATGGGTGGTGCCGACGATCTCCAGAACATCGCGACCCGACAGGCCTCGGTCTTCGATGCCGAACAACAGCTCCATGCTTTCGGCGGTGCGCTGTATGGGCGCTGGGTCTCGTTGCCGGATGCCGACCCGGTCGCGGCAGGGGATCCGGCGCAGCCGTGGGACGAACGTTTCCGCGCCGATTACCTGCGTGACGACCTCGAACACCGGCCATTCGCACGGCGTGGCATCACCGGCACGTGGGGCACCAGCCTGGGCACCATCACCCTCGACAGCGAGCGGCGGGCGAACCCCGAACAGCCGCTGACCGATCGCCTGTGGGGCGTCCAGGTCCAGGTCCCGCGCATCCAGGTCATCGGCCCGCTCCATGCCGGCGGCGCGGGTTGGAGCGAGAGCCTTGAGAACTCCATCACCGACGATGCCGCCGTGCGCACCTCGTTCGATGGCACGCTGTCGGCCATGCAATGGTTCGGTCCGCTCGGCATCGATGTCGGCGGTGGCGTACAAGGACTCGCCTACCAGGACGGCACGTTGGGCGGCATCGCGCAGGACGACCAGGCGCGCCTGGTGCCGGTGATCACCGCGGGGGTGCGCACGCGCCTGGTCGGCGATTGGGGTGATGGACTCAGCCACATCTTCACGCCGCGCCTCGGCCTCGAACTCTACCAGGAAGGCGAGGGCGATGTGCTGGCGCCATGGAGCTTCGGCGATCCCCGCGATGTGCTCGAGGAGGATCGCCACCTGGCGACCGCCGGTTTCGATACCAGCCTGAACGGCAGCCGCTCGCTGTTTCGCGCCACCGCGGTCGCCCGCTGGGGCCTGCGGGAGCAGGACCAGCAGTTCATCGACGATGCCGGCCTCACCCAGACCGCGAGTTCACCGCTGGTCGATGTCACCGGCTCGCTCGAAGGTTCGCCGATCGCCTCGGTGGTCCTCACCGGGACCTTCGCCTACGATGCGCAGCGCGAAGCGTGGCGCTCGTTCGATATCGCCACCTCGTGGACGGCGACGCGGTGGATGGCGCTGCGCTACAACGGTACGCTGATCCCCGCCACCGCCACCGCGGCCGACGAGTGGCAGCATCGCCCAGGCGTCACCATGATCGCCAACCGGTACCGCTTCGATGGCGATACCACCTTCCGTCCTGGAGGTGATGTGCTCGACCAATGGATGGCGCAGCTCACCCGGCGCATGGTCGATGGCGACCTGTCCTTGACCTATGAACTGATCCGCGATGAGGACGGGACGATCTACGACCGCCGTTTCGGCATCGGTTTCTCCATGTCCATCGGTGGCGCCGGGGAACGCGCAGCCGGTGCACCCGCCTCGTCCGGCTTCAACGCCCGCTGAGCCATGCGACTCGGCACCCTCATCCGCCTGGTACTGCTCCTCGCCTGGCTGGCGTTGTTCGTCCCGCACGTGGTCGAGCATGCCGCCCCCGGTCTGGGCCTGAGCGCCCGCGACGGGGCCGCGGGCATGCTGGCGGCCAACGTCGGCAAGGAGTTCGCCTACGATCTGGTGCGGGCACCGGATGAGGCGCACCTGGGCACCTGCCGGCTGGGCTTCGAGCGTGCGGAGGCGGGTTTCACGCTTGAGACCGAGCTGCGCCTCGCCGATCTCAGCCGTCTGGCGCCCGGCCTGGGTCTGCTGCCGCAGTTGCGCGAGGCGCGCTCGCGCGAGGTGCGCCTGCAGCTGACCCAGCGTCTGGATGCGCGGCAGCAATTGGTGGGCATCAGCGCCAATGGACGGGCGTTCGGCATGGAGCTGAACGCCGTCGGCAGCGTCGAAGCCGATGGCCTGCGTGGCACGTACACTTTCGCCGACGGCGCGCCGACCGCGTATCATCTGCCCGAGATCGGCCGCGACGCCGGTCAGGGCAGCGATCTCGCCTTGAGCCTGCCACCGGGGCTGGAACCCGGCGACCGTTTCACCACCCGTCTGCTCAGCCCGGACTACGCGCGCATGCGGCTGGGCGCCACCACCGCGGTGTTCACCGCGGTCGAACGCGAAAGCTGCCTCACCGCCGCCGGTCCGCTCCAGCTGCTCAAGGTCGAGATGCAGGTCGACGCCCGGGTGATGTCCCACCTGTGGTGCGATGCCGGCGGCACGGTCTATCGCAGCCGTCAGCAGGCCGGTGGCATGGAACTGCGCTTGACCCAGATCCGCATCATCGGCGGCGGCATCCTCTGGCCGCCAGCGGCGGCGACGCGATGACCCCCGAGGCCGATCGCCTGTTCTGCCGCAGCATGCTGCCGAAGGTCTCTCGCACCTTCGCCGCCTGCATCCGTCTGCTGCCGCCGGTGGTCGAGAACGCGGTGCTGATCGCCTACCTGCTGTGCCGTATCGCCGACACCATCGAGGACAGCGCGGATCTGCCGGTGGCCGACAAGGAGCGCCTGCTGGCGCATTTCCGTCAATGCCTGGCGGAAGGCGGCCCGGACGCCGGTCCGCTCGCGCCGGCCTTCGCCGCTGCCAGCAGCGCTGACGAACAGCTTACCGCCCAGGCCGACATCACCCTGCGCGAATTCCGCCGCCTCGATCCGGCGCAGCGTCAGGCGATCCGCCCATGGGTGCAGGAGATGTGCGACGGCATGGCCGAGTTCGCGCGCATCCATGCACGGGCCAGGCCGGATCACCTCGAAGCGCTCGCCAGCATCGAGGAACTCGATCGCTACTGCTACTTCGTCGCCGGCACGGTCGGACATCTGCTCACGGAACTGTTCCGCCTGCACCATCCGCGCCTGACCCGGCGCCACTACGAGCGCTTGAAGTCGCTCTCCACCAGCTTCGGCCTGGGCCTGCAGCTGACCAACATCATCAAGGACGTGGCCGACGACCGTCAGCGCGGCTGGAGCTTCGTCCCGCGCCAGCTCTGCCACCGCGTCGGTACCACGCCGGAGGCGCTGCTCACGCCGGAGGCTTCGCGCCAATCACAACTGGTGATGCAACTGCTGATCGCCAAGGCGAAATTGCACCTCAAGGATGCCCTCGACTACTGCACCAGTCTGCCGCGCAGCGCCTACCGCATCCGCCTCTTCTGTCTGACGCCGTTGTTCTTCGCCGTGCGCACCTTGCACAAGGCGGAACGTGATCCGCGCCTGCTCGATCCGCACCACAAGGTCAAGATCACCCGCGGCGAGGTCTATCGCATCCTCTGCACCACTTATGTGTTGGCGCCCAACAACCATCTGGTGCGGGCCTACTGCCGGCAGCTGGCCGGTAAGAAACGCTGACCCCAGCAGGTGTGGCCAGTCCGAAATGCACTGTCCACAGCGAGGCTGGCCGTCGGGGATTTGATGATGATATCACGGAACCGGCACCACGATCGCTCCGGCCCGAGTTCCAGCCTCAGGGAACTTGCCACCGGCCCTGGTGGATAATAAACGATCCACCATCGACCGCTTCCTCACCGTCCGACCCCGGAACCTCCTCATGCCCATGCCATCATCCGCCGTCGCCCCCGATCCCCGCAGTTTCAGCATCTGGAATCCGCGCGCGTGGCTGATGTACGCGCCGGGCGAGCTGCCGACGCTACTGTGGATCATCGGTGTGCACGCCGCCCTGGTCGTCGGCCTGATCCTGCTGCCGCTGCCCCCGGTGTCGGCGCTGATCACCGCCGTCGCCCTGCTCTTCCTGGGCGGACTCGGCACCACCGTGGCCTACCATCGCGCCCTCGCGCATCGGGCGGTCACCCTCAACCCGGTGATCGAACAGATCCTGATCTTCTTCGCCATCTTCAATGGCTCGGGCTCGCCCCGCAATTGGGTGACGATGCACCGCTTCCATCACCAGCAGAGCGACAAGCCGGACGACATCTCTTCACCCCACTACGGTGGCTTCTGGTGGTCGCATCTGCGTTGGCTGTGGCAAGCGGAGCAGCCGGACAAAGAACGCCTGGTCAAGGACATGACCGCCTTCCGCTATCGCCTGTGGACCACCATCCAGGTGCCGATGATCGCCTTGGCGGTCGGCGCCGGCGCCATCTGGTTCTTTTTCGTGCCATGGCAGGAAGCCTTGGCCGCGATGCTGTGGATCGGCCCCGTGCGCCTGGTGTGGGCGCTGCACACCCAGTGCACCGTCAACAGCATCTGCCACCTGGGTGCGATCGCCGACCACGGCGGTTCCAGCCGCAACGTCGGCTGGTTGGCCATCGCGCATTTCGGTCAGGGAGAGAACTGGCACGCCAACCATCACCGATCGCCCGCCAACCCGCGCATCGGCCACCGCTGGCAACTCGACCTCGGCTGGGTCAGCATCCGTACGCTGGGAATGATGGGCCTCGCGAAGTGGAAACCGTTTCGCACGGTGACCGCCGCCTCGGCGACCGACGTCGAAGCCGAGGTCGAAAACGAGCCGGCGATGGCCGGCAGTTCGCGCTGAGGGACGTTGACGGCTCCTCTGCGGTGTGGTCTCTGCGGTTTTAACCGGCCTTACTCGAATGCTGTCAAGGTAACGAAGAAGAATCGGCCGCAGAGGCGCGGAGACGCAGAGCAAAAGCAGAACCTGGACTTTTTCGGCTCTGCGGCCAAATATTTTAGATTCACAGGCATCGGGTCTTAATCCCACAGCCGCCCCGACCGGAGTGAGTCGCCTGCACGTCGCCTCCGACTTGGGCTTTCAACCGGTCAGCGGCCATTTCATGCTCCGCCGCATGCGCCAGGCCCTGCTCATCCTCCTCTGCTGGTCGTTCTGCCTGGCGGCGCCAGGCGGTGAGGCTGGCAGCACGGTGACGCTGCCGCCAGCCTTGGCGCAGGCCCTGCGAGTCATCGCCGCCAGCGGCAGCTTGACCCGCACCGAGGGGGATTCCGCCAGCGCTTTCGCCGTCGTCGATCAGTACCGCGATCTGGAGATGCTCGAAGCGGCTTTCGTCCAGGCGAACCATCCCGCCACCCGCGCGCTGACCGCGGAGATGATCGTCCGCCTAGGCGGTGCGGATGAGCGACAAGTGATGGTCAGGCGTTGTTTGTTCGATGACGGGAGCTTCGCCTTCGCGCGGCCGCGTGGTGGCTCACCCGTCATGGTCGGCGATTGGGTGCTGGCGGTCGTTTGGCCCCTGCTCACCGACCGCCAGCAGTGGGAACTGGTGGCGTGGTGGCTCGAGACCATGGTCACCGGCGACCATGACCACGTAGCCTGCCGGTGGGACGAATTGGCGGAGCCGCTGTGTACCGACGGTTTCCTCCA
>JANPIY010000393.1:0-1773 GCA_031425255.1 Planctomycetota bacterium | reverse complement strand
CGGACCAGGGATGCGCGCGGCGGTGGCGGCCGGTCTGCGGAGTCACGGCTGGAGTGAGCGGACAGGTGAGCCCGATTCCCGCTGGGCCGCCCTGGCATGGGCGCCCAGCCCAGCCGCAGTGCGCTGGCTCCTCGCGCATCCCGGGAAGACGCCCCCGTTCCACCCCGACTACCTCGTGCGCACCCCATTGGTGCTGATCACCGGGCCCGCCAACGCCGGCAAGAGCACCCTGCTCAACGCCTGGTGCGGGCATCAACGCGCGCTGGTCAGCGACCTGCCCGGCACCACGCGTGACCTGGTCGCCGCGGAAACGCTGGTCGCTGGTTGGCGTCTGCGCCTGCTCGATTCGGCTGGGCTGCGTCCCACCAGCGATGCTTTGGAACGAGCGGGACAGGACCTGGTCCGCGCCGCCCGCGCGCATGCCGATCTGGTCGTGCACCTGGTTCCGGCGGGGTCGCCGCGCACGGTGGTCGAGCCCGGCGACCTGGCCGTCCACGGCAAGGCCGACCTCGGGCCCGGTCCGGCGCCCTGCTGGTCGGCGTTGGGCGTGGAGGGGGCCGCACCGGCTGAACTGCTCGCCACGCTCGGGCGATTCGTCCTCGATTCGCTCCGGCTTCCTGCCGCGGAGGGCCCGTCATCCGGCTGACCATCCGCCTTCCAGACTTCGCCCCCGCGACCCTTGCCCACTAAGGGCCCGCCGTAGGCTCCGCGTCCCCCACGCGGGGGGCCGCCGGATGCCGGCGGTGCAATCCCCTCGGGGGGTGGAGTTAGCTGCATGATCGACCTCGCGCACTTCCGCAAGGACCCGGACTTCTTCGCCAAGGCGTGGCGGGATCGCGGTGAGCAGGTCGACATCGCCGCGCTGACCGCGCTCGATGCCCAGGTGCGCGAGCACAAGCAACGCGGCGAGACCCTGGCGGCCGAGCTCAACCAGGCGTCGAAGGCGATCGGGCAGGCTGCGCGCGAAGGCAAGGATGTCGCCGCCGCCAAGGAGCACGCCCGCGTACTCGGCGATCAGGCCAAGGCGATCGACGGCGAGCGTGCCGCGGTCGAGGCCAAGCTCACCGACCTCCTGCTGCGCTATCCCAATCCCTGCCTGCCCACGGTGCCGGTGGGCAAGGATGCCAGCGACAACCGCGTGGTCGCCGAGTGGGGCGCCAAGCCGACCTTCGCCTTCGCGCCCAAGGCGCACTGGGATCTCGGTCCGGCGCTCGACATCATCGACTTCGAGCGCGCCGCCAAGCTGTCGGGTTCGGGCTTCGTCGTGCTCAAGGGTGCCGGCGCGCGCCTGAACCGCGCGCTGGTGAGCTGGTTCCTCGATCAGCACACCCAGACCAACGGCTACACCGAACTCGCGGTGCCGTTCCTGGTCACCCCGCAGACCATGCAGGGCACCGGTCAGTTGCCCAAGTTCGCCGACCAGCTCTACCGCTGCGCTGAAGACGACCTGCTGCTGATCCCCACCGCCGAGGTGCCGGTCACCAACTACCTCAAGGACGAGATCCTCGATCTCGGCGACCTGCCCAAGCTGTTCACCGCCCACACCCCGTGCTTCCGTCGTGAAGCCGGCGCCGCCGGCATCGGCACCCGCGGCATGACCCGCGTGCACCAGTTCGACAAGGTCGAGATGGTGTGGTTCACCGCCCCCGAGCGCGCCGAGAGCGACCTGATCACCATGCGCGGTCACGCCGAGGCGCTGCTGCGCGGCCTGGGGCTGCACTACCGCGTGCTCGAGCTGTGCACCGGCGATACCGGCTTCAGCGCGGCGCATAC
>JANPIY010000392.1:0-2377 GCA_031425255.1 Planctomycetota bacterium | reverse complement strand
CCGCGCGCACCCGCACGCGATCGGAGCCGACGGTCAGCGTCGCGCGCACCTGCGCCGTGAGTTCATCGTCGAGCGGCCGCCAGCGCACAGTCACCTCGCCGGGATCAGCACCCCAGCGCACCGCCTGGTCGAAGCCCGGGTGCGGGTCGACGCGTTCGATCGCAGCCCCCTCCGGGCGATCGAAACGCAAGCCGGCGCCGGCGAGGAGATCGAGGCGGCCGCTGACGCGCTCGGCGCCCTCGACGCGCAGCAGCACCGCGCGCTCGCTCACGGCGCTGGCGCCGGCACCGATGGCCAACACGCCCGAGATCACCATGCGCCAGCTCCCGCTGCGTTCACCAGTGGCGACCACCTCCAGCCGCGTGCCCTGCTGGCTCCAGTCGGCCACCGCGTCGCCGCCGACGGCGGTGACCACCAGCCCAGCGGGAACGTTCACGCCCAGGCGCCGCAGGCCGCCGCCCTGCGTGGTGCAGGCCAGCACGGTGGTCCATTCGAGACGGTCGTGGTGCAGCCTGAGCTGGACCCGCTGGTCGATCCCCAGGTGCAGTTCGCGCGCCACCGCCGCCGGTGGCCGGCGCAGCGACAATGCCACCTGCGCCTGGCCCAGCGGTAGATCGCCGGTCCACCCAGGCGCCCGCTGCTCCAGGCGCCGCTCCGCCAACCACGGCACCCACTCGGGGGCGGCCTGCAGCATCAGCGTGCCACCTGGGATGGCGGGCAGCGGCAGGCTGGTGTTCCACGCCCCGGCGACCTGCGTCAGCGGCAGGTCGAGGTCGATCACCACGTCGGCCTGCTGCCTGGGTGCGAGCGTCAGCACCAGCACGCCGGCCTCATCGCTCGACCAGGCGACGGTTCCCGGATCGACGCCGGCGAGCGCGCGCGCGGTGACCCCGCGCACCGCTCCCGGCGGCACCGGGATGCGGACCTGCTGCCAGGTGGTGCCAGGCACCGCCACCGCCAGCGACAATGTGCCGAGCAGGTGGCCGTCGGCGAAACGCAGGTCGAAGCGCGGCGTGCCGGTGGCCAGCTCGCACACCGCCGGCGCCACCACCACGCCCTGAGTCCGCTGCCACATCACGGTGAGCTGAGCCCTGGTCAGCGCCACGCGCACGTCCTGCGGCACGCCCTGCGGATCGAGCTGCCGGTAGCCCATCAGCACCGGCGTCGGCGCCTCGCCAGCGCCGAGCGTCAGGCTCAGCAGCAGGAGCGCGGCGAGCGGAACCGCCCGGCCTGGTGCGGCGGCAGGACGCAGATTTCTCAGCCACCACAGCGCGCCGCTGCCGATGAGCGTCAGCGGCAGCCATTCGCACAACGCCAGCAGCGGACCGGCGCCCGCCTGCCAGCCGTGCAACGCCGCCGCCAGCAACCACGCGGCGACCGCCAGCGTGGCGCGCACGCGCCAACTGGCCCGCCAGGTCAGCGCCACCGCCGCCAGCACCGCCAGCACCCAGCCGAGGTGATCCCAGGCGCGCAAGGTGGTCAGCGCGGTCAGACGCAGATGCACATGGGTCTCGCCGCCGAGGCGGGTGCCGCTCCAGCGGTGACCATTCAGGACGAGGTTGGGTTCGCCGTGCGTCGGGGCGGCGTCTTCCTGCGTCCTGAGGGCGCGCGTGTCGACCACCGCCGCGTTCAGATGCGGGGCCGGCAGGGCCGGGACCTCGTGTCCGACCGGGAGTTCCCACCAGCTGGCGAACCACGGGCGACCGCTACTGCGCTCGCGTGGGCTCAGCGGCATCGCCGCCGGATCGTCGACCACCTGGGCGCGCAAGCCGCCGGCGACGCTGACGGTCCAGGTGGTGGCGGTCGCCGGCAGATCGCCCAGACGCGGCAGGGGCAGGCTCAGATCCCAGCCGGCGCCGGCTGCGGTCGGCGCCGGACCGCTGAACCACAGCGCCACCTGAACCTGCGTCCGCCCAGGCAGCGGCAACTCGTTGCCACCCGGGGTCGCGCGCACCGCCACCTCCTGGCCATCGATGGTGGCCTGCAGCAGGCGCATGCCGGCCGGCACGATCAGCGGCAGCGCCTGGACCGTCGGTGCGGCCACGCGTGCGGTGAGCACCGTCATGGTGCCGGTGGTGTCGACCTGGCTGCGCGTCACCAGCTGGTCGATGAAGCCGGCGGGCGCTGCCGCGAGTTCGCGACGTTCCAGGCGATAGCCGCCGGTCTCGCCGGTCCCCAGGCGCCAGGCGGCGGAGACCGGGATGCCGGGCAGGGGCCGGCTCCACGACGGTAGCGCATCACCCGCCAGGGCGATGCCACAGGGACCGGCGGCGAGCACCAGATCGGCCTGCGGCGGAGCCTGTACCACCACCACCTGGCGCAGCGCGATGACCTGCGCGCCACTGCTCAGGACGAGCCGCACCAACATTCCCAGCCG
>JANPIY010000391.1:0-4607 GCA_031425255.1 Planctomycetota bacterium | reverse complement strand
CGCCATTTGACAGATGAAGAGTTCGTGAGGTACCTAGATCGGCAATCGATCTCACGTTCTTCCACGAACCACCTCTCTTGAGGGACCCATGCACAGTCGCCACCTCCTCATCCCTTCATTGGCCATGCTGGCGGGCGTCGGCGTCGCACAGGCGGCGGATGACCTGCAGATCCATGGTTTCGTCAGTCAGGGCTACCTGCTGACGCGCAACAATGCGCTCTTCACCGAGGAGAGCGAGGACCATGGCACCCTCGAGTTCAACGAGGTCGGCTTGAACGTGGTGGCCACGCCCGTCGACCGTCTGCGGGTCGGCATCCAGATCGCGGCGCAGGATCTGGGGGATTCCTTCAACAATCAGGTGGGCATCGACTGGGCCTATGGCGACTATTCGTTCGCCACGGTGGCTGACCGCTACGACTTCGGCGTCAGCGCTGGGCGCTTCAAGATGGGTCACGGTCTTTACAACGACTACCGCGACCTCGATATGACGCGCACCTCGGTGTTCCTGCCGATGTCGGTCTACAATCCCCGCTGGCGCGATCTCATGCTGGCGGTCAATGGCGTCGGCCTGCGGGCGTCGATCAATGCCGATGCGGGCGGATCCTTCGACTTCATGGGCTTTGTCGGCAATCAGAACTTCGATGCCGACGAAGGGGCCATCCACGATGTCATGGTCGACGGCGGCATGCAGCCCACCTCGCTCAAGACGCAGGCGGTCGAAGGCGCCAATGTCACCTGGAACACCCCGGTCGAGGGTCTGCGCCTGAAGTATTCGCTGTTCGACGGCAATGATTTCGAAGCTTCTGGCACCTCGTTGGGTGGTGCCGTGCCGGTGGGCGAATACATCGCCATCGATATCCCGCACTACTGGGACAACATCTTCTCGATCGAATACCAGACCGGCGATCTCACCCTCGCCGGCGAGTACCGCTACAATTACCTGGACGGCACCTATACCGGCGACTTCGTTCCCGGGGCCGGCCAGTTCCTGGTCGAGTATGCGCACATCTATCAGCGTACCGATGCCACCTACATCTCCGCCGCCTACCGCGTCCATCCCAAGGTCGAGGTACTCGGAGGCTGGCAATGGAGCAGTGAAAAGACCACCGGCGCTCAGACGGCCACCAGCAAATGGTACGCCTGGAATGCCGCCGTGCGTTACGACATCATCGATCATTGGCTCATCAAGGCCGAGTACCAATGGACGCATGGCAGTGGTCTGGTACGCGCCGCCGAACAACGTGACGGTACGATCGAAGAAACCTGGGGCTACTTCGCCCTCAAAACCACGTTCGACTTCTGAACCAGGCCCAGAAAGGAACCCACCATGCGCAACACCCTTCTGATCTGCCTGTTCGCCTGTGCGATTGGCTCTGCTTCGTCCACCATCTCCGCCGAGGAGGCCGTCCTGGTCCACGGCACCTCCACCGTCGCGGGACTCAGCGACGATGACCTCAAAGACTACTACCTCGGCAAGAAGGCCAGCTGGCCGGACGGTTCGAAGGTGGTGATCGTGGTGCTGAAGGACGGTGCCAGCCACGAAAACCTCATGAAGAGGCTCGGCAAGAGCACCTCGCAGTTCTCCACCGGCTGGAAGAAGCTGGTCTTCACCGGCAAGGGCTCGATGCCCGAGCAGGTCGGCAACGAGGATGAACTCGTCGCCTATGTCGCCAAGACTCCCGGCGCCATCGGCTTTGCCGATGCCGGCAAGGTCAAGGAGGGCGTCAAGGCCATCCCGCTGAAGTGACCCGCATCCGTTCATGGCACGGGTGGCTCCACCCGTATCCCCCAGCGGGCAGCATGCGTTCCATGCTGCCCGCTGTCGTTGGCGCCAGCGCAGGCACGCCATCGACCGTCGTCCGTCGCTGCCACGAAATTGCGAGAAGGGACCGCCATTTCCATTCCCGTCGTTTCGGGGGTAGACTGCCCCTGATCTGCCCAGCAAGGACGCACGCATCATGAGGATCTCAGCACGCATCTGGTCCGGCGTTTCGATCATGCTGGTCGGCTATGTGCTGACCGTGATGGTCGGCGCCTGGCTCGGCCAGCAATCATCGGTCAAGCTGGAGGAGGCCCGTGTCGCCGCCCTGCCGGCGACGCTCAAGATGTACGAGCTGCGCAGCGAGTTCACCCAGGCGCTCAGCAGCTATCAGGCCGCCGTGCTGGAGGGGGAGCCCAGCCATCTGGTGACGGCGCAGAAGTCGATCGATGTGGTAAAGAGCGGTCTCGACGACATCGCCACCCAGGGCTGGTTGCCCGTGACGCGCCGTGACGATCTGACGCGCATCGCCAATCAGGTGGTCGAAACCAATGGCCGCGCCATGGCCTTGTACAAGCGCATGGCGGGTGGCGAGAGTTCCGACGAGATCAAGGCGGCTGGCGTGGCGATGCAGGCCAGCACCACCGCGTTGTCAGGCGAACTGCAGCTCTCGCTGGAGGGTGTACGCGACGATCTCGGCAGCGTCCTCAGCGGCGTCAGCACCACCGCCCGTCTGCAATTGTGGATCAGCCTCGGCGCCATGGTGGTGGTCCTGGCCATCTCGTTCCTCGCCCTCGACCTCATCATCAAGCGGATGGTGGTGCGTCCGCTCGATGCCTTGCGCGGACACCTGACGGAGATCGCCCAGGGCAATGGCGACCTGACCCGGCGCATCCCCCTGGCGCAGGATCGTCTGGGCCAGATGCCCAACGACGAGGTCTCGCAACTCGCCGCGACCTTCAACCGTTTCCTCGACAACCTCCAGGCGATGATCAAGAAGGTCGGCCTGAATACCGGCAAGGTCACCGGCGCTTCGAGCCAGCTCGATCAGCTCTCGCGCCAGGTCGCGACCGATGCCGGGGTGACGCGCACCAACGCCCAGACCGCGCACCGCGTCTCCAAGGAGGTCACCAGCGACATGATGATGGTCGGGGCGGCGGTCGAGGAGATGGTCAGCTCGATCCGCGAGATCTCCGGCAGCGCCCAGACGGCGGCGCAGATCTCCTCGGAAGCGGTGGCACAGGCGCGCGGCGCCAGCGACACCATCGGCCGCCTGAGCGCCAGCACCGCCTCCATCGGCGAGGTCCTGCTGATGATCGAAAAGGTCGCCGCCCAGACCAACCTGCTGGCGCTCAACGCCACCATCGAAGCCGCACGGGCCGGCGAGGCGGGCCGCGGCTTCGCGGTGGTGGCCAATGAGGTAAAGGACCTGGCCAAGCAGACCGCCGGCGCCACCGCCGACATCCAGTCGCGCATCGGGGCGATCAAGGCCGACAGCACCAGCGTCCAGGACGCCATCGGCCGCATCAACACCGTCATCGATCAGATCAACCAGGCCACGGTCTCGATCGCCGGCGCGGTGGAGGAGCAGACCGCCACCACCCAGCAGATGAGCCAGCTGATCAACGGTGCGGTCACCAAGACCAACGAGATCAACCAGACCGTGGAAGCGATGACCGGCGCCGTCGACAGCACCGCATCGTGCGCCAAGCAGACCGAGGATGCCGCCAAGGATCTGGCCAACTCGGCCGGCGAACTGACCAGTGTGGTCGGCTCGTTCAAATACTGAGGGCTCGGGCTGCCGGCCGCGACCCATTGTTTCGGGCGTGCGGTTCGACCGGTCTTCAGGGGTCATCCGCTGAAAGTACCCACACCGAATACCGCCGAGCCGTTTTTTTAGGTTTTTTGGCGTGATCATTGGATGCAGTGCAGTCAACGAGAGAGGATCGGGCCGCAGAGACGCAGAGACGCAGAGACGCAGAGGCGAAAAGCCCCTGTTCTTGCCTTCCTCTGCGACTCTGCGTCTCTGCGGCCAGCATTTCTCCAATTGATCCAGAGAGCGGACACGTGCTTACAGTTTCCAACCCCACTCATCTCGCCGAGAATCCGTTTTTCATCGGCAGACCAACGTCCTGTGATGTGGGGATCGCATGGGCCATCACAGCCTGAGGCTCGTGTTCGCTGGCGTATGGTGCCTCGGTGGCGGGCCGAACGGCGATGGAACCGTCCATTCCTGCTGAAAATACGCAGTCTCGCGCATGAAGAGTGTGGATCGGCGCCGGGCCTGCCCTGGACGCCTGGCGGCATGGCATCACGTTCTGGCCAGGCCCGGCGCGGAGCGTGTATCGCTCCCTGATCCGATCGGGCGCGCAACGTCTTGAGAAATCTTGCGTATCAGCACATTCGCGACCGGCCTCTGGTCAGATCGTGACCGTGGCTCCGGCCGGCGCTCCCTTTCAGGAACCCTCCCCATGCAGCATGCATCGTCCCCGTCCTCCCTCCTGCGCCGCATCCGGCTGGTCGCGTCGCTCGCAGCCGTCACCGTCCCCTTCGCGCTCGGCGAAGAGGTCAAGCCGGCGGCGCCCGCGCCGGCCAAGCCGACCATGGTCCCCACCGAGCTCTTCGCCGCCCCCAGCGGGCTCGAAGTGACGGTGTGGGCGACCAGCCCGTTGTTCAGCAACCCGACCAACCTGGACGTGGACCGCGACGGCGACATCTGGGTGGCCGAAGGGGTGAACTACCGTGGCAAGTTCGGTCGGCGCAAGGAAGGCGATCGCATCATGGTGCTCAGCGACAGCGATGGCGACGGCAAGGCCGACAAGAGCCACGTCTTCGTGCAGGAAGAATT
>JANPIY010000390.1:0-2980 GCA_031425255.1 Planctomycetota bacterium | reverse complement strand
TGGTGGCGATCACCGCTGCGACGACCCTCACGGCTATGGCCCTCGGTCGGCTGCATGTCGTTTCAGGACTTGGAATGGGCTTTACCGTCGACCTTCCCGCGCCGGCCGCCTCGCCCGGTGGCGTTATCGCATTCAAGGTGCTGCCCTACGCCGTTGCCAATGGTCAGTATTTCATCCGCTCGCCGGCTGGAGCGATTGACGCCAGCACTGCGCTCGGCATCGCGCTCCTGCATGGCAATACCCTGCAGGTGTTCTCCGACGGCTCGCAGTGGCGAGTCCTGTCGTCGTCGCTCAACACCGCATGGATCGTCTATCCCCAGCAGATCCAGGGTGTCGGTGCGGCGCCGACTCGGCCGGCAACCTATACCGAGAAAGCCGCCTGGCGCCGATCGGGTGAAGACCTCGAAATGCGCTACTTCCATCAGCAGAATGCGCCAGGAGCCGCTGGGTCCGGGACCTATCTGTACGTCCTGCCGATCGGAAGCGTGAATACAGCCCTGTGCGCCATGGGCCCATTCACATCTACCACCACCAACGCGACCGATGTCGGGCACTCCTTTTGCGCCAGCTATGGCTCGAATGGCGGCAGCGGACTGGTGAAGATCTACGACGCCACGCGCCTCTACTTGTGGGTCTACGCAGGAAGCACGATGTCGCATCACAGTTCGACGTGGTATCAGATCTCGAACACCAACCTCACCATGTCGTTCCATGCCAAGGTGCCCATTGAAGGTTGGCAGGCGTGAATCCGCCTCCACATGGCAGCCCACATCTCATCAGGGACCACTTGTCGTTTGGATCTACACGCCCTCTCCCGCTGCCCCGATCCGCCGCGCCTCGCCCACCCACCGCGCCGGCAATTTGACATCACCAGGACACATCGCGGCAAACACCTGCTCCACCGCCCGCCAATCGACCTCTCCCTGCCGGCGGCCGCTGATCTCGAAGGCTGGCCAGCGCCCACCGATCCGCTTGAGGTCGATCACCTCGAACCCGCAGGCCGCGAACGCCAGCGCGGCGTAGTCCGGCATCCAGCCTTCGTGGTGGCTGGCCCAGGCCGCCTCGTGAGAGCCCCACAAGTGGCGGATGAGCTGCAGCCGGCGCTCGAGCGGCGCGGGGATGAACTCGCGCATACAGGCCTCGATGTCCGGCATCTCCAGGCGGAGGATGCCGCCCGGGCGTAGCCAGCGGTGCCAACGCACGAGGAAGCCGACCGCGACCTGGCGCTGGAAGTGCTCGAAGACGTGCGCGGCGTAGACCTCCTGCAGCGAGGCGTCGGGGAAGGCCATGCGCGTGAAGTCGCCGATCACGTCCGGCGGGCGCGCGCGCTGCTGGAAGCCACCCTCCGCCGGCAGGTCGATGTTGATGAATCCGGGGAGATGGTTGTCGCCGCAGCCGAGGTGGACGCGCGTGCGCCCGGTGGCGAGCAGCGCGGCGATGGCGGAGGCCGCGTCCGTTGCCATTGCGCTCGGCTGGGCGGGCGACGGCGACGGCGGTGCGGCCTGGGCGACCGCGACCTGACCCACAGCTGCGCGCGCCGGCAGGAAGCGCAGCTCGATCTCCTGGTGCACCGCCTCCCCAGTGTGCGCCGCCAGCACCGCTTCCAGATCGAGCTCCTCGCCCGCGAGGAAGCGCCGGTTCATCGCCGCCACGTCCCCGCCCATGCTGCGGTTGGGAAAGTCGCCCTGAACGCGGTTGGCGGGGATGTTGACCACGCTGGCCGCCGGTTGGCAGACCATCAGCTCCTGCGCCAGCGGCTGCTCCGCCAGCACGCTTTCGAGCGAGTTGGGATGACGGAACTCGCGCGTGGCGACCAGCGGTACGATGTCCTCGCGCCGGAAGACGTGCCCGTCGAGCGACATCGGGTAGCCCCAGTCGCCCGCCTGGCCGCGCCACGCCCAGCGCAGGCCGGGCAGGAAGGCCGGCGGCGGGGTCTCGTGGCCCTTGGTGTAACAGCGCTTGATGCCCGGGTGCAGACGCAGCGACAGGCAGGCGAGGGTGCGGTCGCCCAGAAAGGCGCGCAGCGCCGGCAGGTCGGGACCGAACGGCTTGAGCACCACCACATCGTCGACCAGGAACAGCACGGCGGGCGTCGCGTCCGCCAGCAGCGCGCGCGTGTCGTCACGGAAGGAGCGCTCGCCCACCATCTGGACGCGGGCGCCATGGCGCTCGCCGACCAGGCGGTAGCCGGCAGCGAACCCGCCATCGCTCGCCGCGAACAGCACGCGCGCGCGCACGCGGCGGTCGCCCAGCACGCAACGCTGCAAACTGCGCAGCAGCAGGTCGAGCTGGGCCGGGCGGTCCTTGCTGAAGACGATCAGGTCGAGGTCAGGCACGCACCCATCCCCAGGCGGCGATCTCGTCGCGCAGCTGATGGGCGTCGAGGGCCATCACCCGCTCGTGCTCGGCGATGTTGGCCTCGTAGTGGGGATTGTCCGGGCGGCTGTCGACGGTGCGCGCGTGGTCGAGGTGGAAGACCGGCCCAGGGATGCGGTGGCAGGCGTAGCCGAGCGTGACGAAGCGGTCGTGGACCTCGACGTCCTCGCGGCCCCACGAGCGGAAGTGCTCGTTCATGCCGCCGCCGGCCCAGAACACCGCGCGGCGGAACAGCACCGCGCCGCCGAACGACCCCGGGTTGAGGTTCTCGAAGCGGTCCGCCGGCAGGGTATCGGCCTGGAAATCGCCGAGCAGGCGCGGGATGTAGATGCGCGGCACGTTGCGGAAGGCGCCCTCGTACGGGTAGCAGACGTCGCCGCCCGCCGCCAGGTGGGCGATGGCTTGCGACATCTGCTTCGGCGGCACCAGCACGTCGGCGTCGATGATGGCGACGATGTCGGCCGTCGACGCGCGCATGGCGTCGTTGATCAGGCGCGCCTTCCAGAAGCGGCCCTCCATCTCGGCGGGCGGCGGCTGCTGGATGGTGGTCGTCGCGCGCCAGCCCTGGGCCTTGGCGTGGTGGTCGAGGTAGCGCACCACCACG
>JANPIY010000389.1:0-3592 GCA_031425255.1 Planctomycetota bacterium | reverse complement strand
TTCAGGGATTCCTGAGCGATCTCCAGGACGCCGACGCCTTCGATGCGCGACTGGGTGCCGGTGAAGTACTTCTGCACGAAGGGGGTCGACAGGCCGATGGCTTCGAAGATCTGCGCCGAGCAGTAGCTCTGCAGGGTGGAGATGCCCATCTTCGAGAAGACCTTGAGCAGGCCCTTGCCGAGCGCCTTGATGAACTTCTTGGTGTAGTAGTAGATCGCGTCGTGTTCCTCGTCCGCGGCGGCGTTGCCGTCGAGCTGGGGCAGCACGCCGGAGTCGACCAGGTCCTGGAGCGAGTCGAAGGCGAGGTAGGGATTGATCGCGGTGGCGCCGTAACCGACCAGCAGCGCGAAATGATGGACCTCGCGCGGCTCGCCCGATTCGACGATCAGCGAACACTGCGTGCGTTTGCCGGTGCGGATCAGGTGATGATGGATGGCCGAGACCGCCAGCAGCGCCGGGATCGGCGCATGGTCGGCGTCGACGCCACGGTCGGACAGCACCAGTACGGTGAAGCCGGCATCGACCGCGCTCGTCGCTTCGGCGAACAGTTCCTCCATGCGCTGCTCGAGCGCCCCAGGGCCGGTTTTGACCGGGAACACGGTCTTCAGCGTGGTGCCGCGGAAGCCCGCGACGTCGGCCTGGCGTAGCTGTTCGAGCTCCTCGTTCTGCAGGATCGGCTGTTCCAGCTCGAGCATGCGGCAGTGATCGGGGCCGGGCTCGAGGATGTTGCGCGCCGCGCCGACGTACTGGGTCAGCGACATCACCACCTCTTCGCGGATCGGGTCGATCGGCGGATTGGTGACCTGGGCGAAGAGCTGCTTGAAGTACCCGTAGAGCGGCCGCGGCTGGTTCGACAGCACCGCTGCGGGCGTGTCGTCGCCCATCGAGCCGACCGGCTCCTGGCCGTCGATCGCCATCGGCGCGATCACCACCTTGAGGTCCTCGACGGTGTACCCGAACGCCTGCTGCTGCTGGCGCAGCTGCTCGTGTTTGGGGATGGGCGGCTGCGCCGGGGCCGGCAGCTGCTCGAGGGTGATCTTCGAGCGCTCGATCCAGTCGGCGTACGGATGCGCCGCCGCCAGTTCGTCCTTGATCTGCTCGTCGTCGAGGAACACCCCGCGCGCGGTGTCGATCATGATCATGCGGCCAGGGGCCAGGCGCGCCTTGCGCACCGCCTTCTCGGCGGGGATGTCGAGCACGCCCATCTCCGAGGCGTAGAGGATCTCATCATCGGTGGTGATGACGTAGCGCGCCGGGCGCAGGCCGTTGCGGTCGAGCGCGGCGCAGATGCGCTCGCCGTCGCAGGTGACCATGTTCGCCGGGCCGTCCCACGGCTCCATCATGGTGGCGTGGTATTCGTAGAAGCCCTTCTTGGCGCGCGGCAGGCTGGCCTTGGTCGCCCACGCCTCCGGCACCATCATCGCCAGGGCGTGCGGCAGCGAACGGCCGGTGCGCACCAGCAGTTCGAGCGCATTGTCGAAACACGCGGTGTCGCTGCCGCCTTCGATCACCACCGGGCGCAGGTCGCCGATGGCGGCGCCGATGTCCTTGTGCGCCAACAACGCCTCACGCGCCTTCATGCGGTTGGTGTTGCCGCGCAGGGTGTTGATCTCGCCGTTGTGGGCGGCGAAGCGGAAGGGATGCGCGAGGTCCCAGGTCGGGAAGGTGTTGGTCGAATAGCGCTGATGCACCAGCGCCAGCGCCGACACCGCGCGCTCGTCCTCCAGGTCGGGATAGTACACCGCGACCTGCTCGGAGAGGAACATGCCCTTGTAGACGATCGACTTCGACGACAACGAGCAGACGTAGAAGAAGTGGAACGGCGAGTAGTTGTTGTCGCGCACGATGTTCTCGGCGCGTTTGCGCGCGAGGTAGAGCACCAGTTCGAGCCTGGTCACCGGCACCTGGCCACGGGCGACGAAGGCCTGCTTGATCACCGGCTCGTTCTTGCGCGCATTGCGTCCAAGCGTGCTGTTGTTGGTCGGCACATCGCGCCAGCCGAGGAAGCTCAGCCCGTGGTGGGCGACAGCGTCCTCGAAGGCCTTCATGCACTTGGCGCGGTAGTCGGCGATCTGCGGCAGGAAGACGATGCCGGCACCGTATTCGCCGGTGGGCGGCAGGCCGAACGGCAGGACGGCCCGATAGAACGCGTCCGGCATCTGGATCATGATGCCGGCGCCGTCGCCATCATTGGGATCTGCGCCGACCGCGCCACGGTGGGTGAGGTTGCAGAGGATCTTCAGGCCGCGCGAGATGATGTCGTGGCTGCGCTTGCCTTTGATGTTGGCGAGGAAGCCGACACCGCAGTTGTCATGCTCGTTCTGCGGATCGTAGAGGCCCTGGGCGGGCGGAAGACCACGAGGAGTGAGGCCAGTATGCGACATATCAGCAACCTTCGGGACTGGATGGGACGACGGCCTCGACCCCACCAGACACACCGACGCAGGGAACACGAAAGGACGCGAAGGCCGCCATGGTGGCCTTGCACTGCGTCTTTCGCGCTCTCTGCGGCGGTGTGATGGGTGGGATCATGGGTTCAGCGATGAAGAGCGGATGAAGCGGAGGATTGGCGCGCGATGAAGGCGGCGGCACGGCCACGCAGCTCCTGGTAGGGGATGAGCTGTTCGTAGGGAGCCGGTCCGACCATCGGCCGGCTGGATTCCAGCAGCAGCGCCGGGGTGCCGCGACCGGGAGTCGAACGGTCGAGCTCCCATAGACTGGCGAGCGGATTCAGTCCGGTGGAGAGGATCATCCCCACGCGGCCCTCGTGCACCGGGATGTTGAGCAGCTGCTGGCCGGGCCGGCCGAGCTGCATGATCCCAGGGAAACCCGCCTGCTCGCACTCCTTCATCACCGCGCGTGCGGCCGGCAGCGCACTCATCGGCAGTTCGCGGAATGATGCGGTGATCGCGCCGCTGCCGAGTTTCGCCGCGCGGCTGACGCTGGTCAGGTTGGCGCGGATGAAGACTTCATTGGGCGAGAGCGAGGTCGCGTCGTAGCGGATCATCTCCAGGAAGTGCTGCGGGTGGCCGCCGTCGACCTGCAGCAGGCCGCCGAAGATCGCGTGGGTCGGCACTGCCCGGCGCATCAGCACGCTCGCCAGCGTCAGCGAGCACATGGTGCCGAGCCCGATATGCCCCTTCGGGACTTCCCGGCCGAGGATGTCCTCCCCAGGGACGGCGAACAACACGCGTGACCCGACCGCGAGGCCGGCCTTGAAGACCGCTTCGACCTCATCGCACAGCGTCGGCAGCAACGATTGCGGGATGACGTAGGCGTTGATTGAGACCAGGCCGGTGCCCATGGCCAGATCAACCGTCAGTTGGCAGGCGGTCTCCTCCATGCGGTAGAGGATGCTGCCGAGGCGTCGCGAGACCGTCAGCTCGCGGGTGATTTCAGTGCCGGCGGCGGTCAGGCGGTAGCCGCGCCGCCCGTGGCGTTCGATCAGGCCGACCTCGGCCATTTCCGCGAGATGGAGGCGGAGCGTGCGTTCCGACAGTTCCAGGCCCTGCGCCGAGAGGCTGTCCATCAGGTCGCGGCTGGTGACGAGTTCCTTCCAGGGCTGGTCGCGCAGGACCGCCAGGATCGGCTC
>JANPIY010000388.1:0-2508 GCA_031425255.1 Planctomycetota bacterium | reverse complement strand
GCGATTGGGCGATTGGGCCGTCATGCTTCTACGCCGCTGGTGGCCATCGCGCTGACGGGCGCCCGCCACAAGCGCTGATCGCAGCAACGACCTTCAATGCGCGGGCGCCTCGCCTGCGCCTACCGAACGCCACATCGCCACCTCATCGCAGTCGAGGAAGCGATGGCAACGGATGCACTCGCTCCAGACCTTGTCGGGGAGGCGCGAGCGGTCGACCCGGGTGAAGCCGAGCTTGGTGAAGAAGTCGACCTGATAGGTCAGGCAGAAGACCTTCTCCAGGCCGATGCGTGCCGCCTCGTCACAGCAGGCCGCCACCAGTTTGCGGCCGACGCCCTGGCCGTGCGCGGCGGCGGCGACCGCCAGCGCCTTGAGTTCGGCGATCTTGTCGGTGTCGATGTGCAGGGCCGCGCAACCGACCAGTCCGCCGACCTCGGCCTCGGCGACCATGAAGTCGCGCACGTTCTCGAAGAGCTCGCTGAGCGGGCGCGGCAGCAGCAGCTTGCGCTCGGCCCAATGGGCGAGCAACGCGTGCACCGCCGGCACATCGTTGAGCCGGGCGGGACGGATGGAGACGGTGTCGATGGTGGTGGGCATGGCCTGGCGGCGTGGGATTCAGTAGCGCTTGATGCCGCCGGGTTTCACTGCGGCAGCGCCACCACCCAGGGGCGCCACCACCGCGACCGGCTTGTCCTGCGGAATAGTCTGGTCGAGACGATCGATGATCTTGCCCAGATAGAGGCGCCGCTGCTGCAGGGTCTCGACCTCGGTCTGACGTTTTTTCAGGTCCTTGATCTCCGGCTGCTCACCCAGGTATTGCGCGAGGTATTCGGCCTCGGCGATGGCGGTCAGCACATCGGTGAGGTCGGCCTCGACCTTGGTCAATTCGTCCGCGTACTTGGCGCGGAAGCGCTTCATCGCTTCCTTCTTCTGACCTTCGGACAACTGGACGACGAGGGGTTGCAGTGGCATGGGTCGGACCGTAGCAGCCGCTGGCGTGACGGGCAATCGCGTGTTGCCTGGGTCGGCAGTCGCAAGGCCTGGGTTTTCGGGCGTCACGGCCGCGCGCTTTGCTCAGAGGCTGGTGCCGGTCGCTTTGCCAGTCGTCAGGCGCGGAAGCCGCCAGCGACGCCTTTGACCACGACGCTGACGGCGTTGTGGGGGTGGAGGCTCTCGACGTGCACCGCTTCGACGCGGTAGTCGTTCACGCGGAGGTCGCCATCAAGCGTGCGCTTCAGCCGGCGGCCGGCGTCTTCGCAGAACATCAGGTTGGCGCCGTTGAGGCGGGCGAACTCCTGTTCGTCCTCTCGCTTCACCGCCGCCTGGACCGGGGTCTTCAAGGCGTTCTCGACCAGATCGATGAGCTGCACGAAGGTCGGAGCCTGATCAGGATCACCGATCTCGACTTCCAGGCGGGCGTAGCTGCGCTGGCTATGCGGGGTGGCCAGGATCGAGGTCTCCTTGCCCAGCCATTCGGCCATGTCGCCGGTGGAGAGCACGGCCTGGTCGGCGAAGTCGGCGCGGAATTTCTCCTGGATCAGCTGGCGCGCCAACGCCGCCGAACACGGGCAGGTGCTGGAGTACGCCACGGAGACGCCAAGCCGGAAGCGGAAGTGTCCGCCACGCAGGTCGCCCGACACCGTTACCGGGTAGGTGCGCCAGGACGCGTTGTCACTGACTAGCGCACGGCGTTTCACCGGCAGGTCGAAGGTCAGATGGAGATGGGCGGATCGGCTGATGCCCGCATGCGAACCGACGAACTGGGCGAGCAGGCGCTTGACCACCGTGAGGTTGAGTTCCTCGCCGGCGAGGAGTTCCTGCAGGGCCAGGAACAGCCGCGACATGTGGATGCCGCGGGCCTTGGGATCATCCAGGCTGACGAACGCGTCGGCCTTGGCCGGGCAGAGGAAGACCATGCCGTCATCATCGCGCAGGCGGACCGGGACCTCGATCTCGGTCATGCCGACCTTGTCGAGCGTACCGCCGATGCGGGTACGCGACTCCAACGCGACATCCGGGAGCGCCTGGCCGGCGGCCGTGGGTTGATCGCCAGCAAGGGAGGAATCGGGCGCCATTGGGGGATCCTGACGGGGTCGGAGGCTCGGGATCGGCAGCGGCCGGACAAGGGGCGCATGGTCGATTGGACGCCGGCTGTGGAGCCGGGATGAGCCCGGCCACCGACCCCCTCTGAGCACCGCGCGCGTATCCTCGGCAGGGATTTCCACGGGTTTTCCACGGCTGTGACCTTGCGCCGGGAGCGAGTGGGCAACCATGCCGCCCATGTCGATGCCACCCGCGCTGGTTCTGGCCAGCACCTCGCGTTACCGCCGTGCCTTGTTGGAGCGCCTGGGCGTGCCTTTCCAGGCGGTGTCGCCGGCCTGCGACGAGGAGGCGCTCAAAGATCCCGCGCTGGCGCCGCAAGCCCTCGCCGAGTTCCTCGCCGAGGCCAAGGCCGGCAGCATCGCCGAGCGGCAACCCGACGCGGTGGTGATCGGCAGCGACCAGCTCGCC